>JBDTEK010000234.1:0-19625 GCA_039922575.1 Ginsengibacter sp. | reverse complement strand
CTTTTAATCCTATCACCAATAAACTGATTACAAATACGGTAACGCAAATAACACCATACACAGCCCAAGGTCTTTTTAACGGGCTTCTTTCTCCTTTGTTGGAAATAAATGGAATTGAAAATAATATAACAACGGTCAAAACTGGACCAAGCAACATCGAAATGGATTCTATTTTATGCGGCATCAGCGCAAACAATGCGAAGAAAGGAACCATGTACCAATCTGGTTTTGGTGTAGTATTTAATACAGCGGGGTCTGGTTTTCCCGACAGCGCCGGAGGCCCAAAAATGACAGCGAGACAAATAATACAAATGATTACGATTGAACTGAACATCACATCTCTCCAGGCGGCATTGGGCCAAAAAGGAACTCCTTTTTCTTTCAGCAAATTTTTATACCATGCACGATATTTTTTCGGTTCCACCAGTCGGCCTGCTTTTGGCGGTTCTGATATTCCGTTGCGGATGACGAGATATAAGTGAAGCCCAACGAAAATAAAAATCATGGCAGGCACCATAAACACGTGGTAAGAATAGAAACGGCTCAGGCTTTGGCCACCGATAGTATCGCCGCCCAAAAGCAAGCGTGCTATATACTTTCCAATAACAGGCGTTCTTCCCAATTGTTCTGCGGCTACCACCGAAGACCAGACGCCGTTGGAATCCCAACGCAATAATTGGCCGGTAAATCCCATAAAAATGGTGCATAACAAAAGGATTACTCCGCTGATCCAATTCATTTCACGCGGAAATTTATAGGATGCCGTTATGTAAACACGCATCATGTGTACGCCCACCAGGATGATCATTGCGGATGCGCCAAAGTAATGAATGCCTCTTAGTACGTTCCCAAATTTTGCCTCGTTGGTAATAAATATAAGGGATTGATATGCATCTTTGGAAGAAGGTTGATATAAAAGCGACAATGCAATCCCTGTTACTACCTGTAATATAAAACAAAATAATACAGCGCTTCCGAAAACATAAGCCCACGTTGCCTTTGGCGGCACAGGATGTTTCATGATCGGAATGATATTTTCAGTAATGCCTGTTCTATCATCAATCCAATTCCATATTTTTTTTAAAGATTTTTTCATGCCTGTTTAGATGCACCCATACCCGTAATAGGAACCGGTGCTGTTTTAATTTGTACTTCGTTGTTGTATATTCTTACTTCATATCTTGTCAAAGGTTTTGGTGGCGGACCTCCGGCTACAGTTCCATCTGCATAATATACGCCGCCATGGCAGGGACACATAAATAAATGCGTGTCCTTTTCCCATCTTACCGGACAACCCAGGTGAGTACAGTTGGCAGCAAAAGCAATAAATTCATTTTGATCACTTCTTCGCAACCAGGCTGCAGATTTTGCTGTAACACCCGCATAAGGTTTAGGATCCGCATTGATGAAAGTTACCAGGTTAGTAGTACCCGTTTGAAAATCTTCCAATTTGCCGACTGCTCGCCATTGTTGATCTTGCTTTTCTAGCAGAGGCGCTATCAAAGCGCTCACGATGGGGATGGCAGCGGCGGCAGCGCCTATACCTGCTAAACCCAGGCTGACTTTCAGAAAAAATTTTCTTCTGCTTATTTCTTTATTTGATTCTTCATTCATGTCGTAAAATATTTATCCATCCGGTAAGTGCTATTATTAATATGATAAAACCTGCCAGCGAGATCAGCCACGTAGTCAGTAGTCCCCATACTAAAAATGCTAATCCCATAGCCAGGAAAAACGGCCAATAGGTAGGTTCTGGCAATACTTCCGGTTTTGCTTTTATTTTTTCAGTGGGATTTTGTAGATTCATTTGTATATTCTTTTTATCTGTTTGTTTAGATTCATCTGGTTTTTTCTCATCCTGGTTTTCGTTGGCAGCTTCCGTCTTCTTAGCTGCAGCGCTTGACTTAATTCTGAAAGTATAGATCAGCGCCCTCTTGAACTGTCTAATCAATTTTTTTTTTGACAGATACCCGGCTCCAAACGCAAGCGCTTCTTTCAACAGCGAATATTTAGATGACGATGACTCCTTCATGTTTTGAAGTGTGTTGTCTAATACATTTATCGGGTTTAAATTTTCAAAAAAATTATGTGCCTCTTCTTTAAAATCATCTTCCATTGCCACCTTCTTTTTTTCAAGATTTTCGATTGCCGTTGAAAGATCTTCAGCGCCAGTGAGTTTTTTAAGCTTTTTTTCAGGAATATTTTCTCCTCTCATTTTATAGAATTTTCTAACCTTTTATTATTTTCGTTCTTCAATTAGTTATATAGCCGCCTTATCGGAAACCGGATACAATTCTTTTCTATCATACCAATTTATCAAAATAGCCATTGAAGCCGTTAAATAAATAATACAACCGGGTATCCACATGATCAGGCCCGCTGCTTGCTGATCTGCGCCGGCAGATATTTTCCATTGATCTCTTATTAAATTTAAATAACCATACGAGTCAGTAATGTTGATGTAATGAGAATAAATGCCCAATGGTGCAAACGCGATCATCAAACCAAGGATAGTGCAAAATACACACGCTGTAGAAAGATAAAGCACTGCTGATAAAGGCGGAATCCGAAATTCACCATAAGGGTTAATGACGGGCCAGCAAAAGATAATTCCACCAGCCAGCAAACTCGGCCATTGTAAATACATTAAACCCATCCCATGCCCCGAAGTAGCCTGGTTGAATATGTCAGGAATGTGCCAGAACCACATAATGCCTACACCGGCAAACCAACATAAAATGAAGATTTTTATTTTGCTGGATGAAAGTGTAAGAAAAAACTTTTTGAATCTATTTTCTTTCGGTATACCCGCAACCAGAAGCGGCGCTGCTATCAACAACAGCAATACATGCGAAGCCATGTGGGCGCTGAATAAATAATTTTCAGCAAGAAAATGCAATGGAGAAGCCACACATAAAATAATTAAAAGGATTCCTCCCAAGAAATAGAGCGAACGCTTTCTTAATTTAAAATGAATTGCATACAAATAGATAATACAAAGCGCCGAAAGAAATAAAATTACTGCGGGATCAAAATGCCAGTAAGAAAATATAGAACGCATAATGCTAAGTTTTAAATATTAGTAAAATGCGGCAGTACATATACTACCGTGAAAACCACTATCCATACAAAATCTACAAAATGCCAGTAATAGCCTACGGTGGTTATTACATTTGAATGGGACTTATTAAAATCGCCCAGAAATGTCAATGCAAGAATGATGGATAAAATGATCACCCCTACAAAAACATGGAATCCGTGAAATCCAGTGAGCGTATAAAAACTGGTTCCGAAAACACCGCTCCCTAAAGTTACACGGTCATTTATTAATCGAGCGTATTCCATTCCCTGTCCCACTAAAAAGATGGTTCCCAGTATAATGGTTATAATCAACAAAATTTTCAGGTTCTTAATATTGCCATGTTTATAATTCCTGTCTGCCCCCCAAAAGGTAAAGCTGCTGGCGATTAATACAATAGTGAATACCCCGGTTTTTTTTATGTCAAGGGCGTGTAACTGATGCGGTTCGAAACCGGATGTGAAAGCCATATAGATAAAGGACATGATGAGGCAAATAAAAAACATGCTTTCTGTTCCTATCACTAATTTCATCATTGTTTTGTTCATGATCGCTCTCTTTTTTATTACACGAATTGAAACGAATTACACGAATTGCCCAGGACGATTTACATTTCCTCATTCCCAATTCCTTAATCCCTTATTCCTTAATCCAATTAATAGGGTGTTGCCCTATTCTGACATATATCGCCCTTTCAGGGCTTAGCTGATTTACTTAAAATAATAGTTAATCGTAAATCGTAAATCCCAAATCGTAAATCCCAAATCGTAAATCCTTATTCTAAATCCTTATTCTCCTCTTTCAAATCCCACAACGGTGTTCTTCCATGAACTACGGGCACTCCATCAAAGTTTTTTAATGACGGAGGCGAACTGGTAGCCCATTCCAGCGTAGATGCATCCCAGGGATTGTCGTCCGCTTTCTTTCCGCTTTTTAGAGATTTCAATATTATAAATCCCAGGTATAAAACCGATATCCCCATTATGAAAGCGCTGATAGTAGAAATCATATTGAGCGTGCCATACCACGGAAGATCAGGATAGGTGAACACTCTTCTTGGCATCCCCATCATCCCTAAGGCATGCTGCACTAAAAAAGTTCCATTGAAGCCGATCACAAACAACCAGAAAAACCACTTTCCCATTTTTTCATCTAAAAATTTTCCGGTCATTTTAGGAAACCAATAAAACAATCCGGCAAGAACTCCGAAAATAGTTCCACCGATAAATACATAATGCAAATGCGCTACTACATAATAAGTGTCGGTCAATTGCCAGTCTATCGGCACAATAGAAAATGCAATACCTGTAAGGCCGCCAATGGTAAATTCAATTAAAAAGGCAACCGCAAACATCATCGAGACCGTAAATCTTATTTTACCTCCATACATCGTAGCTATCCACGCAAAAACTTTTACTCCGGTCGGAATGCCTATCAACATACTGGCAGCTGAAAAAAATGCATCAGCCGTGTTTCCCATACCCACTGCAAACATGTGGTGAGCCCACACTCCAAATGCGAGTAATGCGATGGCGACAGAAGAAGCGGCCACAAATGCAGCACCAAAAATCGGCTTACGTGAAAATGTAGGGATTACTTCAGATATAATTCCAAATGCAGGCAGAATCACAATGTAAACTTCAGGATGTCCAAAGATCCAAAATAAATGCTGCCACAACAATGCAGAGCCGCCCGAAGCTGTATCGAAAAAGTGGGCACCGAATTGCCTGTCTAACAAAAGCATTGACAGCGCCGCATTCAGCGCTGGAAAGGCTGCTAACAATAAAAATGAATTTACAAAAACCATCCACACAAACATGGGTACTTTGTTAAGCCCCATCCCCTTTACGCGGTAGTGTAACACGGTGACGACCAGATTTACAGAAATAGTAACGCTTCCAATTCCGGCCAGAAGTAATCCCATACAGTAATAATCAACACCCGGACCGATGGAATAATTTTTTCCACTGAGAGGTACATAATTAAACCAACCTGCATCCGGCGCACCGCCAGCCAGGAAACTAAAATACAACAACATTCCTCCCAGCAAAGTCATCCAAAAACTGAAAGCATTTAATCGGGGAAAAGCCATTTCATTAGCTCCAATCATCAGCGGTACGAAATAAACTGCAAACCCAAATAAGGAGGTCATGGCTACAAAAAAAACCATAGTAGTGCCGTGCATCGTAAACAATTGATTATAGATTTCGGGGCTTAAAAAATGATTTACCGGTTGTGCTAATTGTATTCGCATCAGCAACACTTCTACGCCACCGATTATCAGGAATACCAGCGCCAGCAACAGATACATAATTCCAATCATCTTGTGATCTACTGTAGATATCCATTGCAGCAAACCCTGGTTGCCGGTAACGCTAATACTGGGAAAGGTTTCTGCCGGTTCAGGGATGGCTATTGATTCACTCATCTTTATTTTAATTGATTGAGATAATGTACAATTGCGTTTACGGTGTCTTTGTTGAAATTAAAATCAGGCATGTGAGCGCCCGGTTTTATTTCCTGGGGATGATTGACCCATTTGAATAAATTGGATTCATTATTTTCCAGTAATCCCGTTAAGAGGGTAAGTCTGCCTGCCACGTGAGTAAGATCAGGACCTACATCAGAAGTGGCCGCTGTGCCTTGTATGCGATGGCAACCTGCGCAGGTTTTTGACTGAAACAACTTTGCCCCCCTTAATGAAAGGCTGTCTGTTGGCGCTACTGCGGCTTTGGCATTATCAGCAAGCCATTTATTAAAATCATTTTCATCTTGTGCGATTACATTAATGCGCATCCAGGCATGTTGTGCGCCACAAAATTCACTGCATGCACCAATATATTTACCAGGTTTATTAATGTCGAGCCATAAGTAATTAGGATGATTGGGAATCAGGTCCATTTTGTTTCCCAGTTCAGGAACCCACCAGTCGTGTATCACATCTGCCGAGCGCATCTGCATCAGCAAGCGTTTTCCTACAGGGAGATGAACCTCATTGGCGGCAACTACATTCGCGCCAGGGTAATTTATTTCCCACCACCATTGATGGCCGGTAATAACTATATCGGGCTGCCTCTCTTTGGGGACGGAAGGCGATACCGCCTTCATAACAGTAATCGTTTGATAAAAGAAAAATGCAAGCAATAAAACGGGGCCACCAATCATTGCTGTTTCCAGTTTATTATTCCGCGCTGTTTGCAACGGCTCATCGGTATCATCTTTTTTCTGCCTGAATTTTATGCAGATAAAAATTATCAGAAAAATTACCAGCAATAGCATCAACCCGGCAGCTACGTTGAAATAATTGAACAATCGGTTTATCTGGTCGGCCTGTTGCGATGCAGGATTTTCAACAGACTGTAATAAAATTATGTTTGGGAAATATGGTATTGATATAAACATTTATCAGAGTCAAATTTTTATTGCCCTTTTTTATTTATCGAACGATTATAGTTGCGGATGGAAACTCAGTTAAAACTTGTCATAACATTAATTCCGCTATGAAGGTTTTATTTTATAAAAATAAATTTTCTTTCATTTGCAATTCACTTTAATTGATAACTTATTAAACAGAAAATCGTTAATATCATGTTCTATGAAAGCCGGCCTATATCCCGCACCAAAAAATGTTTCAACAAAAAGATTACTCTTTTGTTTAGAAGAAAGAATTAAGAATTAAGGTTGATAAATTCCAAAATGAGTACCGGAATAAATCAATCGGTTTTAGTGGAAATTGATAATAGAAAAGTCATCACAAAGATTATGCCTTTATAAAAATTCTGAAAATTAACACAGGGGTTACAGGCTGAGATTATTTCTTCTTCTTTCCTAATTCCTTCCAGGACTTTTTATCGATGTCGATCTTAAAATGTTTCGCAGCCTTTTTTATATTAGCAAATGCCTGATCTTTCTCTTCGTCTGAAACACCTTTGACCTGGTCGAATCGTGCCAATGCATTCTTAACGTGGGAAGCATCTGTCATTGGTTCTTTATTTTCTTTTGGAAATGCAAAAGCGCTATCAGGAAGCTTTTTTTTGTCTTCGGAATCCAGCTTACCATGTTCGGTATGTGGCTCCCATGTAGTATGAGTACTCATCTTTTTATTTTTTATTAAAAAAATGATTATTCATTTTATGTGCCAAATAAAAATCTTTTGAAACAGAGATTCGTTTTATTTTTCCGTTTGTATAATAAAATTCAGAGCGGTTTTATTTCTAATATCCTGCTATTCAACCTTTGAGCGCTCCATTTGAATAATTATTAATAAATTTTTTTAATTGACAAAATATAGAAAATCTAACACTTAAAAAATCCATCGAACCGAAGCTAAATTCATCTCCAGAAATGGGTACATTATTTTGATTACTATTTTATTTTTTGTTTAATTTATGGAAATAACATAATTTTTTTTTCAAAAAAAGTTGTTGAACTTTTTACACAATTGAAAAAAGATGAAATGAAAAATAGTGAAGTAAAGTGGCTATATTATTTTGGTTAGATCTTTTCTCCTTTAAAAAAGGTATTCAAAATATTATAACAAATCTTTTTTTTCTACTGTATTTACGAATCATTTCCATTGCGACAGCATCTGATTACCAATTATTCTGGCACCATTATTTATTGAATATTCTTAGAGAATTTCTCTCGATTTAAATAATTAATCATGAAAAAACTATTATTATTTGCAATTGGTTTTGCTTCCTTCATTTTTGCAAATGCACAACAGGTAAAGGTAGGCGCCGATAAATCTTTTAAAGCATCTGTCAACGGTTTTAAAACATTTGCATGGTCCTCCGAAATCAACCAGATTCCAAATGGCGCTATATTTCTCACTCCTAACGGAGTTTATATTTTTAATAACGAATCAACAAGAGAAAAAATAAAAAAAGCAATAAAATTTGAATTGAATGCAAAAGGTTTCAAAGAGACAGAAACCAAACCGGATATGCTTGTTCTTTTCAGGGTGAGTGAACAACCTGGCATCTTGCATACTTTTAATGGATATGAATATTACGATGGCGGAATGGATTCTACCCGCACGCCTCAAAATAAAGAAACAGTAAAAATAAATGCCGGTACCTTATTGATCAATATTATGGATGCGAAATCAGACAAGGTCGCATGGCAGGGATATGCTTCAGGAATCTTAAAGCCTCATATGATTAATAATGATGTGAAAGTTAGAGAAGCAGTGGCATCTATTTTCAAAAGATTCAAGTTCAGGGCAGGAAAGTAATCCTCAATTCTCTTAATATTTTAAAAAAAAGAGGGATAACATATTCTTCGATCCTTCCGTTTTTTAAGAAACCTCATAATATTTCTCAGGATACCCCTTCAATAAAATAAAACACCAATAAATAAATTCTGAAAAATGTCAAAACAAGTAAGTGATTTTTTAATCGAAAGATTATTGGAATGGAATATTACACGCATTTTTGGTTTCCCGGGTGATGGTATTAATGGTATACTGGGCGCGCTAGACAGGGCAAAAGGCAAAATGGATTTTATACAGGTTAGGCACGAAGAAAACGCAGCTTTTATGGCTTGTGCTCATTCAAAATTTACCGGAGAAGTAGGTGTATGTATGGCCACTTCCGGGCCTGGCGCCATACATCTTCTAAATGGATTGTACGATGCTAAAATGGATCATCAGTCCGTGGTCGCAATAGTTGGTCAATCAGCCAGAATGTCGCAGGGCGGCGACTTTCAACAGGAAGTTGATTTAAACAGTTTGTATAAAGACGTTGCGCACGAATATATTCACATGGTTTCAGTGCCTATGCAAATGCGTCAATTAATTGACCGCGCTATTCGAATAGCTAAAGCGGAAAGAACCGTTACCTGTATTGTGATTCCAAATGATATCCAGGAATTAGATGCTGAAGAACCTCCACGCGCGCACGGCACTATTCACACAGGGATTGGTTTTCCTGATGTGCGCATAATCCCTTCCGATGCTGATTTAAAAAAGACGGCAGATTTATTAAATGATGGAAAAAAAGTTGCTATGCTGATAGGGGCAGGCGCTATGGACGCTGGTAATGAAGTAAAACAAGTAGCGGAATTATTGGGTGCAGGTGTGGCAAAAGCATTGCTCGGAAAAGCAGCATTGCCCGATGACCTTCCTTATGTAACGGGAGCGATTGGTTTATTGGGAACTCTTCCAAGTTGGAATATGATGATGGAATGTGATACCCTGTTAATGGTGGGAAGCAGTTTTCCTTACTCCGAATTTTTACCAAAGATAGGAAAGGCAAGAGGAGTGCAGATAGACATTGATGGGAAAATGCTAAGCCTTCGCTTTCCAATGGAAATTAACCTGGTGGGCGATAGCAAAGAAACATTAAAAGCGCTGATTCCATTTTTGAAGCATAAAGAAGACCGTACCTGGCGCGAAGGAATTGAAAAGGATATTATAGATTGGTGGAAAGTGCTTGAGGCAAGGGCCAAGGATTCAGCAAAGCCAATCAATCCGCAAAGGGTTTTTCAGGAACTTTCAGCCAAGTTGCCGGATAAATGTATTCTTTCTTCTGATTCAGGAACTTCCGCTGATTGGTTTGCAAGGCATCTAAAAATACGTGAAGGAATGAAAGCTTCGCTGTCAGGAAATTTAGCAACCATGTGCCCTGGCGTTCCCTACGCTATTGCTGCAAAATTTGCTTATCCTGACAGAATTCCGATTGCCATGGTGGGCGATGGAGCTATGCAGATGTTGGGAAATAATGGGCTGATTACTATTTCAAAATATTGGAAAAGATGGAAAGACCCGCGCCTTGTAATATTGGTGCTTCATAATAATGATCTGGCACAGGTAAGTTGGGAACAAAGAGTAATGACGGGTGATCCCAAATTTACCGGATCGCAGGATGTGCCTGATTTTCCTTATGCAGAATATGCGAAACTTCTCGGGTTGAAAGGTATTCGCATAGATGATCCTGATTTCATTTCCGATGGTTGGGACGAAGCGCTATCCGCAGACCGGCCCACAGTGTTGGAAGTAATCACAGATCCTGATGTGCCACCTCTTCCACCTCACATTTCATTTAAAATGATGGTGAAATATAGTGAGACATTACTAAAGGGGGATCCCGATGAAATGCGCATCATCAAGTCTACATGGAAAAGTGAAATGTCAACTTTATTTAGCTAAAAATTGGACACTGAAAAAATAAATATAAACGACCTTAAAGTTTCGGTTTACACCATTCCAACAGAGGATGGGCCTGAATCTGATGGAACTATTGAATGGAACAGTACCACGCTGGTATTAGTACAAATTGAAGCTGGTGGTAAACATGGAATCGGATATAGCTACACAGATATTTCTTCTGCTTTTTTTATTGACAAAAGTTTGAAGAAAATAGTGATTGGTAAAAACGCGATGGACATTGAATGGATATTAAAGTCAATGGTTGATAGTGTGAGAAATGATGGTAATTGCGGAGTGATATCAATGGCTATTTCCGCTGTGGATAATGCTTTATGGGATTTAAAATCAAAAATCCTTGGTTTGCCATTGGCATCATTGCTCGGAAAAGTGCGGGATGATTTCCCGATTTATGGAAGTGGTGGATTCACTTCTTATACTATTGAAAAGTTACAAAAACAGTTATCAGGCTGGGCAGAAAAAGGGATTAAACAAGTGAAAATGAAAATAGGACGGGAACCGGAAAAAGATGTAGAGCGTGTAGGAAAAGCAAGAGAAGCGATTGGAAGGCATACCGCATTATTTGTAGATGCCAACGGCGCCTACAACGCAAAGCAGGCGCTGGAAATGGCATTGAAATTTTCGGAATTGGGAGTTACCTGGTTTGAAGAACCTGTTCCTGCAAGCGATCTGAAAGGGCTTCATTTTATTCGCAATCATGTGCCGGTATCCATCAATATCGCGGCAGGGGAATATGGATATAATTTACCCTATTTTGAACAAATGATTGATGCCGAAAGTGTAGATGTGTTGCAGGCAGATGCAACACGTTGTGGAGGCATATCTACTTTTCTAAAAGCCGGCCATACCTGCGAAGCTCATCAATTGCCTTTTTCTTCACATTGTGCTCCTGCTCTGCATTTGCACGCAGGATTAGCATTGCCTTCCTTTTATACAGCAGAATATTTTTATGACCATATGAGAATTGAAGGCATGTTGTTTGACGGAACATCGCCGCCGGTGAATGGAGCCTTGCATGCGGATTTGAGCAGGCCGGGTTTCGGTTTGGAATTCAAATATGCTGATGCAGAAAAGTATAAGGTGTAGAATTGGAGAGCGTTGGTACTGAAGTCCAGACCGCAGATTTAAAAATATGCAGACAGGATTTTAGCGATTTGTGAATCTTTAATTGCGGTCTAACGCCAGGCACACCGGCCGCTTAAAAATCATTTTTATGGCAACTGAAACATTGTATGATCTCAATTATGAGACAAAATATTCTCATGGAATAGATGTAGCTTCAATGGAAAGGGAATTGATCCGAAAAATTAAAGGAGAAGTACGCTTTGATTACGGAGCCAAGGCCTTGTATGCTACTGATGCTTCTAATTACCGTCAGGTGCCTATAGGCGTAGTGCTTCCAAAAACCGAAGAAGATATTATTAATACGGTAGCTATTTGCCGAAAATACCACGCGCCGGTTCTGTCAAGAGGCGGCGGCACCAGCCTTACCGGTTCCTGTTGTAATGTAGCGGTGGTGATGGATATGACAAAATATTACAACAAAGTTTTAAAAATTGATAAGGAAAAGAAAACTGTTACTGTACAACCGGGAATAGTGTTGGACGAAATGCGCAAAGCCACGAAAAGAGAAGCCAATCTTACATTTGGTCCTGACCCAGCTACCCACAGCCATTGTGCTATTGGAGGAATGCTGGGGAATGATTCCTGTGGTATTCATTCTGTAATGTCGCAGTTTTACGGTTATGGCGCGCGCACGGCTGATAATACTGAATCTCTTACGATTGTTACTTATGATGGCATCAAAATGAAGATAGGCCCGACATCTGATGATGAACTGGAAAAAATAATAAAGGAGGGTGGAAGAAAAGGAGAAATTTATCAACAACTAAAAGATTTAAGAGACAAGTATGCCGATAAAATTCGTGAAAAATTTCCATCAATTCCCCGCCGTGTTTCGGGGTTCAATTTGCCGTCCCTTTTGCCGGAACAGGGCTTTAATGTAGCACAGGCAATAGTTGGTTCAGAAGGAACGTGTGTTGTTATCCTCGAAGCAGAAATGAAATTAATGCCCGAACCCGCTGCGCGGTCTCTGCTCGTTTTGGGTTATCCTGATATTTATGAGGCTGGCCATGACTGTCCTCGAATTATGAAACATAAGCCGATTGGACTGGAAGGTTTTGATGATCTGTTGATCCAGTTTATGAAAAAGAAAGGCTTGAATATGAAGGATGTTCCCTTACTGCCCAAAGGTGGCGGATGGCTGCTGGTAGAATTTGATGGTAAAGACAAGACAGAATCTGATAACAAGTGCAAGGCGATGATGGAAGAATTAAAGAAAGGAGATAACCCGCCAAACATGAGTCTTTTTGATGATCACGACCAGGAACAAAAACTTTGGGAAATAAGAGAATCCGGTTTGGGAGCTACCGCTTTCGTGCCCGGTGAGCCAGATGGAGCACCCGGCTGGGAAGATTCTGCGGTGCCTCCTGATAGAGTGGGCGATTATTTGAAAGATCTTAGAGATTTGTTTACAAAATACGATTATCATCCATCTTTGTATGGGCATTTTGGACAGGGGTGTATTCATTGCCGCGTAGGATTCGACCTTAAAACAGAAGCCGGTATTGAGCATTATAAAAAATTTACAATAGAGGCATCTCATCTGGTAGTCAGCTATGGAGGATCTCTTTCCGGCGAACATGGAGACGGGCAAACCCGCGGTAGTCTTTTGGACATTATGTTTGGCGAAGAAATCATGCAAGCGTTTCACGAATTCAAATCCATCTGGGATCCTCAATGGCTCATGAATCCAGGAAAAGTAATTGACAGTTATGGACAATTAGCAGATTTAAGATTGGGAACTTCTTATGACCCACCTGCTCCAAAAACTCATTTTCATTATTTAAATGATGATAATAAAGGAAGTTTTTCGCGTGCTACTCTCAGATGTGTAGGTGTGGGTAATTGCCGGCAGCATGAGGGGGGAACCATGTGCCCCAGTTATATGGTTACGCGGGAAGAAAAAGATAGTACCCGCGGCCGCGCGCATTTGCTATTTGAAATGCTGAATGGCAATGTAATTAAAGACGGATGGAATGATGAATACGTAAAAGAATCGCTTGACCTATGTCTTGCCTGCAAAGGCTGCAAGGGCGACTGCCCTGTGAATGTGGATATCGCCACATTGAAGTCTGAATTTTTATCACATTATTACGAGAAAAATCAACGTCCTGCCTCTGCGTTTGCTTTCGGCTGGATTTATTGGTGGTCAAGGTTAGCGTCGGTTGTTCCGGGGATAGTAAATTTTGTTACTCATGCGCCGGTATTGCGAAATATTTTAAAATCATCTGTGGGTGTAACGCAAAAAAGAGTCATTCCTGCTTATGCTCAACAAACATTCAGAAATTGGTTTGACAAACAGGAAAATAAGAAATCGGATAAACCTAAGGTTATTTTGTGGGTGGATACCTGGAATAATTTCTTTAAACCCGAAACACTGGTTGCAGGTCAGGAAGTATTGGAGGCTGCGGGTTTCCAGGTTATAATTGCTAAAAGGGTTATCTGCTGCGGGCGGCCACTATATGATTTTGGAATGTTGGATACGGCAAAAAAAATGTTGCTGCAAATCCTGGATACATTGCGCGATGAAATCCGTGAAGGAACTCCGATAGTTGGCCTGGAACCGAGTTGTGTTTCTGTATTTCGCGACGAAATGTGTGATCTTATTATTGGAAATGAGGACGCAAAGAGACTGAAAAAGCAAACTTTTACACTTGCAGAATTTCTTGAAAAAAAGGCACCCGATTTTAAAATTCCACAATTAAAAAGGAACGCCATTGTTCAAGCCCACTGCCATCAAAGAGCGATTATGAAAATAGATAGTGAAGAAAAATTATTGGGGAAGATGGGGTTACATTATCAGGTTTTAGATTCAGGATGCTGTGGAATGGCCGGTTATTTCGGATACCTGAAAGGTGATAAATATGACGTTTCAGTAAAAGCCGGAGAAAGAGTTTTATTGCCCGCCGTAAGAAATGTAGACAAAAAAACACTCATCATCAGCAATGGATATAGCTGCCGTGAGCAAATAGAACAATTGACAGACAGGGAAGGAATGCATATTGCGCAAGTATTGCAAATGGCCCTTCGTGAAAATGGAAGAGCGGATAGTGAAGCAACAAACTTCCCCGAAAAGAAATATGTTGATGATATGAAACTTCATTCAAAGTCGCTTTCCGTAAAGCGTGCAGCAGTATTGTTTTCAGTGATCGGGCTAATAGCGGTTAGTTGTTTATTAATTGCTAAAAGGAAAAATAAAAGATTGAAAAAATATCGTTGAGAATAAAGTGAGGCATTATTGCGGTAAGTGTTGGTGTAATGATGCTTTCAAGGAAGAGTGGGAATTAGGATTTAGGATTTGTAAATTAAGAATTAAGAATCTTGAAATAAAAAAGAAGATAAGTGAGAAGTTATAAAGAGGTTCTAAAAGCCCTGAAAGGGGGACATATCTTAAGATAGGGCAACGTCCTAACAAATAAAAAAGATTAAAAATAAAATATGACAATAGGAAAAAAAATATGGGCAATAGCAGAAGGATACATTCCTGGTTACAGCAATGGCCCACCACCTGATTTTATCAGCCATGAGGCAGCATGTATTTTAAACACATCTGATCAGGATGCGCACATAGAGATAACAATTTACTTTTCGGATAAGGAACCTGTGGGACCCTATAAAGTAACAGTGGCAGCGAAAAGAACAAAACATTTGAGGTTCAATAATTTGAAAGATCCGCAACCTGTTCCTTTAGAAACAAATTATTCAAGTGTTTTTATTTCTGATCAACCTATTGTTTTGCAATATACAAGATTGGATTCGCGGCGTAATGCCAATGCATTGATTACAACGATCGCATATACAGAGTGAATAAAACCTCAAAGGTTTTTAAAACCTGTATCATTTGAAGAAAATAAAAAGACATAATGAAATATAAATTACTCAACAACGATAAACAAAAAACATTTGCAGTCATTTTAGAAAGCGGCGAAGAAGTAATTGAGAAAATAATGACGTTTGCCAAAGATCAAAAGCTTTCCGCATCCCAATTTTCTGCCATCGGGGCGTTCAGTACAACAACTGTTGGCTTCTTCGATTTTTCTATAAAAGATTATAAAAAAATCTCTATGAAGGAACAGATGGAAGTATTGGCATTAAATGGCGATGTCACACTTTTTGAAAAAGAATATAAAATTCATGCTCATGAGGTTTTAGGGAAAGAAGATGGTACCGCTCATGGAGGCCATTTATTAAAAGCAATTGTGCATCCCACTTTGGAAATAATTCTTACTGAATCTCCGGCTTATTTAAAAAGAGAAATAGATAGAGATTCGGGAATAGCATTGATAAAAATTTAAATCATGTCAATCAATAAATCAACACCACCGGGCGCTCCAGGTATTCCTCCCCGCTGGACCTCCAGTTCCAAATCAGGAATCGGGAAATCTGTTAATTATTCGTCCAATGTGATCTTTACATTGAGCCATGGCATTGTAGATGAAATATATTATCCGCGGGAGGATACTGCCTGCATCAGGGATATGGAATTTATAGTAACTGATGGGAAAGACTTTTTTTCTGAAGAAAAAAGAGATACCGAACACAAAATTAAATGGATGAAAGAAGGAGTACCTGCTTTTCAAATTGTAAATACCTGCAAACAAAAAAAATATACGATTGAAAAAGAAATTATTACTGATCCATACAGAGATACATTTCTTCAAAAAATAAAATTTACCCCTCTTCAAAAAAATGAATCATCCAAATACAAACTCTTTGTATTGCTGGCGCCCCATATTGATAACCGTGGAGAAGGGAATGACGGCTGGCTCGGCGATTACAAAGGCAAGCCAATGCTTTATGCCTACAGGAAAGGGGTTACTTTAGCCCTTGCATGCTTTAATTCTTATTTTATAAAAAGATCTGTAGGGTATGTAGGAACTTCTGATGGATACATTGATTTGAAACAGCATAAAAAAATGGAATGGGAATATCAAAGAGCCACCAACGGAAACATTGCCTTAACTGCTGAAATAGATATTTCGAAAACAAAGGAATTTGTGTTGGCGTTAAGTTTTGGAATAACAAAGGAAGATGCCGGAAACCGTGCCTGGGCAAGCCTTATGGCAGGATTTGAAACTGCTAAAGAAGAGTATATTGAGAGATGGGATGAATTTCAAAAAAAATTAAAAAGTGTAAAAACTGACAAAAATTCCATTGGTAAAAATTTTCGCTCAAGTGCAAGTGTTTTGAATCTGCATCAATCCAAACAATACCCGGGAGGAGTGGTTGCAAGTCTTTCCATCCCTTGGGGCGAAACAAAAGGTGATAAAGATGTAGGGGGCTACCATCTTGTATGGCCAAGAGATTTAATAGAAAGTTCCGGAGGATTTCTGGCGTTAGAATCAAAATTTGAAGTACTTCAAATTCTCAATTATTTAATGTCAACCCAGGAAGATAACGGTAAATGGAGTCAGAATATGTGGTTAGCAGGAACCCCTTGTTGGACTGGATTACAAATGGATGAGGTGGCATTACCCATATCGCTGGTAGATTTGGTTCATCATAATCATAATTTAGGTGATGATAAAATGAAAAGATATTGGCCCGGGATTAAAAAAGCGATTTCATTTATAGTTATGCATGGCCCCTCATCTCAGCAAGACCGATGGGAAGAAGAGTCCGGTTTAACATCTTTCACTTTGGCGGCGGAAATAACCAGTTTATTAAGCGCTGCGCACCTCGCGGAAATAAATAACGAACCGAAAATTGCGGAATATTGCAGAGATACAGCAGATTACTGGAATGAACAAATTGAAAACTGGACTTATGTTACCGATACTCCATTATCAAAAGAAACAGGAGTTGATGGATACTATATGCGCATCAATCCATACAACCTGCCGGCAGAAGACATAAAAAATAATTTCATTTATATAAAAAACAAAAACCGTGAAAATGGTAAAATGTATTTGTGGGAATTGATTTGCGTGGATGCATTATCGTTAGTACGCTTTGGTTTGCGGGCAGCCGATGATCCAAAGATCCTAAATACCATAAAAGTAATTGATGATAAATTAAAAGTGGACACGCCCAGCGGTCCCTGCTGGCACAGATATACAAACGATGGCTATGGAGAAGAAAAAAATGGCGATGGATATTCGAATAACGGGATGGGAATAGGAAGGGCATGGCCATTATTAACCGGCGAAAGAGCACATTATGAAGTAGCAGCTGGAAATATAAATGGTGCTAAAGAATTATTAAAAGCAATGGATGCTTTTTCCAATAACGGGTTGCTTTCCGAACAGATATGGGATACGGCCGATATTCCTGAAAAAAATCTATTCTTTGGAAAACATTCCGGCTCGGCAATGCCTTTGGTATGGAGCCACTCGGAATATATTAAATTGTGCAAGTCTATAAAGGAGAAAAAGATTTTTGATATGTCTCTGCATACACAGGACCGGTACGTAAACAAAAAAACTCCTTCGCCTTATATGATCTGGCGGTTCAATTGGCCATGCACCTCTATTTCGTCAAAAAAAATATTGCGTATAGAAGTATTAAAGCCTGCCCGCATCCATTGGACTTTCGACAATTGGAAAACTTCAAACGATACCGATACAAAAGACACTAAGCTTGGCATGCATATAGCGGACATTGTTTTTGGCAATGAAAAGGCAGGAGAAATAAAATTTACCTTTTTCTGGAAAGAAGCAAACTGTTGGGAGAATAGAGATTTTGAAGTAAAAGTGATTTGTGATAAAAAAATCAATAAATAATATGGAAGGAGATTAAAAAAAATTACAGAATAAAGGGCTCAGTTCTTAAACGCGCTTTATAAGAATTGAAGTATTTCTTTCAACATAATTATTCCTCTGGTTCATAAAAAAACAAATACCACAAATGAAATCTCTTTTTCTTTTATTCCGAAGGAATCTAAGGAGCACTCTTTGTTTGAGTCATGCCAGGCGCAGCATAAATAGTTACCTTAGAATGAACCATAGGCTTGCAATATTGTATTTGATTATAAGCGGCTGAATCACTTCATAGATTTTACTCTTTGTGCGAAGGGTTATAATAATCATATTGCTTCTGTTCCTCCTCATCATACTTAGATGACGAATTATCAAAAGGAGGGCTGTTTTTTACAGCTTCCATTGAAGTATTTACAACAACAGTGGATTCATCCCAATTAACCTCTTTAATCATTTGAGTGGATAACAGTACTTTCTTACTGTTAAGCCAGGAACCTGCATCTACTATAAAAAATTTAATTTTCCACGTAGCGTCGTCAAAAATATAATCATTTACTTTTCCGATATCGCCATCAGTTGCCATAATGCTGTAGCCCGTGACCTTATCGGTACTACGCAAATGTTGATCATTATGTTCCTTATCAGAAGTTTTTTCTGTAACTGGCGTTGTTTCTAATGGTACTTCTTTATTATAAAGTTCACCAGGCATAGTTCCAAAAATACCGGCGCCATGTTCATAAGGATCGCGACCCCAGGGATAGTACTCATAAAGCTGATCTTCCTGTTGCTTAGATACAGGTTTTTCTGTATCAATATCCGGGCTATTTTTTATTTGTTCTTTGGTAAGATTTACAGGAAATACTTCGTTTGCCCAATCAGGTGTTTGTACAGCTTGCGGAGATATAAGCACTTTACGTCCAAAAAGCCAGCTTCCGGTTTTCACGATAAGGTAGCGGATCGTCCAGCTATTATCATCGAAATAAAATTCATCTACTTTCCCAATCTCACCATTGGTCTCTTTCAAAGTAAAACCAATAAGGCTTTTTAGGTTGCGGTTCATAAAATTATGTTTAAAAGTTATCAAATAATTCTTAGAGCATACACACAATGATTATTCCAGAATATTTTTATTCGATAATTTTCTTATAAAAAACAGGCTATGAAAATGTTGCATTATGAACAGTGTTATGTGCCGGAAGGAATAAAATTTAAAATAGTTCTTTGCATTTTAACCATATTGAATTGCATAAGAACAGCTAATAAAATATTTAAGAAAAAAATACCGTTAATTTATTTATGATTTAAAATGAGATGAAAAAATAAAAAGAATTTTAATGAAATAACAGGTAAGGAAATTCTGAAGCATTGATCCTTCTCTTCCTTTCATCTGATATACGCTCTTCATAATTACATAATTAAAAACAAAAAACATATGAATGGATTCTAATTAAATAATTTATTATTTATCTTGTTCAATAAATAATAAAGGAAGAAAAGAATTAAAATACAAACAACCCTGAAGAGATGAATACTTTAAATAGATAATGTGCCTTGAAAA
>JBDTEK010000233.1:0-3138 GCA_039922575.1 Ginsengibacter sp. | reverse complement strand
TTTAATTACCGCAACTTGTTATGAAAAAGTAAAACAATCTTTTAACTGCAGAGAGATAGGCCTTTTTTCATTAAAAAACAAAACCGGGAAAGTGATGCTTTATGAGGTATTGAATTGATTGATTTTTACTTTTGCGAATGAAACTTTTTTTTAAAAAAAATTGTTGTCCAGCGAAAAGATTTCTGAATTTATGAAAACCCTTCTGAATGATTTATCCCTTCTCATCTCCGGTGAAAAGGGTTTGGGTTGAGGCAGCATAATCTGCTAAAGGTCTTCATCAATTTTGTCAGACAGTAGTAAAAAAAATGAAAATATATTTAAACGAAGTTATTCTTCACAGAAACAGGCCCATGCAATTGCATGAAGCCTGCTTCAACACCAACATATATGCCGGCTAAATATCCATAATAAAAGGATAATCTACTTTCCTTGTTTCTATACATCCTTCCTGAAGTAACGCCGTTCCTTTGCTTAACTTTTCTATTTTTTTATCTATATCCTCCTTTGCCTTATTGAGAGAATCTTTCATTCTGTTTACCTCTTTTTGCTGTGCTGCTTTTGCAGAATCAACAGCAGCCTGCATTTGCAGTATTTTTTTCTCCTGAAGCGACTTCAGCGAATCAAATTTGTTTTTATTATTGTAACGATAGCTATTGTTATCAGTAGCTGGCGGAATTACAGGGCTGGGTTCATCAGAATTATCATTCCAATTATTATTCTTATTGGCTGGTATGCCGTCTAATGTGTACAGGCCATCGGATTTCATTACATAAGTAACACCATAATTATAATCAAAATCATTTTGCGTGTCATCAGAATTATACCAATCACCACGTGACCAAAAGCCTTCGAAATTTACCCTGTTTCTTCCGCCAAAGGCTTTATCAATTTTAATCTGATGGCCCACAGGTACCGCGATAGCTATTTCCACATACTGATTTCTAAATTTGTCAGTAGTATTTATTGGAAAAGCCCTATCCATCAATAGTACAGAGTCATTTTGCGATATATTAAACTTTATCAGCGAAGCCAGCGTATCTGCAAATCGTCTGTTTCGTCCGTTGCACATTCTTAAAACACTCACCTGAAAACTATCCGAATTGGATTTTTCAATTCTTATTTTAATATTGCTTATGTAGGCAGTATCCTCTTCCACACCAAAAGTGGCGTAAGGCTCCAGCCTAAACCAATTATTATTTCTCGCATATAAAGTATTCGTAAAAGATGACACTTCAAGAGAGTTAACATGGGGATTAGTCAACGTTAATTTTTGAATGTTCAACGAACTGCTGCTTCTGAAATCGCGTCCTACGGAGATTAATAGTCCTACAAAACAAATGATTCCCAAAACCCAAAGGCCTGCAAATGACCATCGCATCAATTTGTTAGTGCTTTTGACTCTCGATATTCTTCTGATAATAAAAGTGATAATACCTACTACCGGCACACCAATAAAGAAAATAAGCGTTCCCCAGGCAAAAACAGTTTGCCAGCCATTTGTTAGTACAAAATCCTTTAATGGGAAAATGCCGATTGCGGCAATTGCTATGGCAAAAAGCGCAACGATTAATGAAAGGGCAATACATCCCAAAATAAAATAAAGAAATATCTTAAAAAGTGTGACAATAATGTTTCCCAGAGCACCACCGGTACGTGTAGCCGCCTGGTGAATCTGCTGACCAATTTCGGGGCCTTTTTCTTTTGCCAGGTTGCCTGCTTCCATTCCCAGTTTACTCACTCTTTCAGTTACGCCTTTCATCTCCTGGAGAACAGAATTCTTTATGGAATTCAAATCCACTTTTTCACCCTTCATTTCCAGTTTTTCTGAGGTGGTATTGGCTTCCGGCACTACCAGCCAAAGTATTATATAAATGATAAAAGCGCCGGGGCTAAAGGAAAAAGTCAAAAAGTGAGGGTAACCTATCATTCCCCAATGCCCCCATCTGAAAATAAATGAAATGAACGGAATTAAAAATATCACTCTTGGAATCCACGGATTGACATTGAAATAACTTCCCAATCCGTTACATACACCGCCGATTATTTTACCATCCGGATTACGGTACAATCTTTTGCGTACACCATTTACGATTACATTACTCCCCGGAACTACTACCCAAAGTATGAGGTACAAAAGAATACCAAATCCTGTAAAAGCGAATAGGATGAATAATACTCTTGCTATTACAGGGTCAATACCAAAATAGGCGGCTACCCCGCTGCACACGCCACCGAGTATTTTATGATTTTCATCACGGTAGAGCTTTTTCCCCTTCCAGTTAAAATCACTATTAAAAACACTTTCGCCTTGTTCAGTTTTATGAGTTTCCTGCGCTCCTCCCTTTTCGTCATTTTCCGCTTCATCAAACTCTTCGGGCCGTCCCATATTTTTAATTATCGCATTTACATCATCATCTGTAATACAGGTGGAACCGTTCTTGAGCCTCTCCTGAAATAATTCACTTATCCGGCTTTCGATATCATTAATGATCTCATCTTTCCCTTCTTCGTGAGCAAAATAGCGGCGCAGGCTATCTATATATTGCTGCAGCAATTCATAAGAGCTTTCCTCAATCGGCACCACAGTACCCTGGAAATTTATATTAATTACTTTTTTCATTTTTATTCAATTTATTGGTTGTTGATGTTGATTTTTTTTTATTTATTTTTTCCCGTTATGGTATCTACAGCACCGGCAAGTTCCAGCCAGGTAGATTCCAGTTCTTTATAAAATTCCGCGCCTTTTTCTGTCAGGGAAAAATACTTTCTTGGCGGACCGCTATTACTTTCTACCCAGCGGTAAGTGAGCAACTCCGCATTTTTTAATCTTGTCAGTAAAGGATAAAGAGTCCCTTCCAGAATGTTTAGATTGGCCGATTTCATCATATCAATTATATCGCTGGGATACGCTTCGCCTAGTTTTATAATTGATAGAATACAAAACTCCAGTACCCCTTTTCGCATCTGGCTCGCTGTGTTTTCAATATTCATTTTTCATGGTTTTAAAAATATTCGTGAAAATTAGTTCATTCACTTTTTCCGCTTATTGATTCCCTTTCAATCACAAAGATAATTAGTTTTATAATACTATGCAATACATACTACCTGTTCTTTCAGAGTAGTTGATCAGATTTTAGC
>JBDTEK010000232.1:0-3465 GCA_039922575.1 Ginsengibacter sp. | reverse complement strand
TAAGCGCTATGAATATTTAAGAAATGAATTGAAAAATGAAGTTCAGTTTATTTTAAAAATGACGCTTATGCCATTGAATGAGCTTGAGGAGAAAAAAAACATTCTCCAATCTTCTGTAAAAATAATGTCGCAACAAAAAGAAGAATTCGAAAGCATCATGAATGGCAAAATAAAATCACTGCAGAATCATATTCATCAAACCATGAATGATGAAGGAAGACATCTTACAGAAACAGTAAACAAAGAAATAAGTGATATTTCTAATTCGGATGACCAAAGTCTTTTATTCCTGAATGAAAAATTAAGAAGCCTCATCCTTGCTACACTTGAAACCATAAAAGAATCACTTGAAGTAAGAACTAAAGAAAGTTTTAAAGACCTGCTTATTCAGACAGCGGGCAGATCGGAGAATTTTTTGCATGAGCTTTCTGCCAACCTGGATACTTATCTCGGATTGGATTTTAAATTAATCTCGGAAAAATTTGATCTTGACATATACACCTCATTCTACCTTACAATAAGTTCTTCAGGCGATTCAGAAGCTTTGAAATCGTCGGGATTCAATAAGCTACTTCCGGCATCGGTTCGCAAAAAGCAATTAATAAAAAAGCTACAGCATCGTTATAAAGAAATTATTATTACAGATACGGCTGCTATCGCTTATGACCTTCAGTATAAAATACAGGAGTCTTTCCGAAAATTCAACTATGACCTCAATAACCGCCTTAAAGAACTTCTTGAAAATCTTCGAAACAAAATAGATGATACTATCGTGTCAAAAAAGATAAATGAACAGGCTTCAGAAGAAGATATAAAAAAATTACACGAAACAATCAATGAGGTAGATCTATTAGCAGTTGGCTAAATGATAAACTTATTTTTCGGACGCTCTAAATTCAACTGATTGTTGTTTGCGTCATTGCGAGGATCCGACTTTGATCGCAATTGTTTATATTGATGATAGTGATGACGAAGCAATCTGTTTATTAAAGTGATTGATAATTTTAATTGGCAGATTGTTCCGTCCTCGCAATGACGGATAAAAATAAATTTTATAAAATGAAAAATATACTTGCCGCCGGCGGAATTGTTACAAATGAAAAAAATGAGTTGCTCTTAATTTACAGGTACTCGAAATGGAATTTACCCAAAGGCCATGTAGAAGCGGGAGAAAGTTTTGAACATTGCGCATTACGCGAAGTAAAGGAAGAAACAGGCTTAAAGGAAATTGAAATAACAAGATTTATAGGCACTACGCAACATGAATATTTCGATAAATATCTACATGAAGAAGCCGTAAAAGAAACTCATTGGTTTTTGATGAATGCACGCAAAGATGATACCCTTATTCCGCAATTGGAGGAAGATATTCAATTAATAAAATGGGTAACCATAAAGGAACTTCCTTTTATTCTCAGTAATTCTTATAAAAATATTATCGGGATTTTGAAGACGGCAGGAATATATCAGGATATGAAATAATGATCTGCGTCTCAGACGTCATTGCGAGGTGCCGACTTAATTTCTTTTATTTAGTTGATGTTTGTGGCGATGAAGCAGTTCGTCAAAAAAAGGAGTTAATGATTCTTATTAAAACATTGCATCGTACCTGGTGAAGACGGATAATAATAGGTTGTCTATTTGTAATTGATGAGATTGCCACAGCCCAGGAAGTTCAATAAAAATTTGGAGTTTATTTTTATGCGCTTCGCAATGACGGATAATAAAAAAAGTATTTTTTAATAAAACATCCTAACTTTGTAAAAAAAAAAGGAAATGGAGTTTTCCTTAAATAAACCGTCCTGATTATATGGAATGATAACTCCTGTTCATTAGTAAAAATATTGCTATGTACAGGTTTTTAGTTTATGTAATTATCGGAAGTTCCATCGGCGGTGTAGCCCGTTATCTTTCCCAGGAATTCGTTCAAAAAAATTTCCCCTCTTTTATTCCATTAGGTACTTTAAGCGTTAATGTCATTGGCTCTTTTATCATTGGAATTATTTATGCACTTGCAGCGAGAAGCAGGATATCTGCCGAAGTCAGAATCCTCATTGCCACAGGCTTCTGTGGCGGCTTCACCACTTTTTCGTCATTCGCTTTTGAAAATGTAAAACTAATGCAGGATGGAGAATTTTTTAATACCGCGCTTTATGTGCTGTTGAGTCTTGTTATTGGTTTTGCAGCAGTATATCTAGGAATATTATTCACTAAATTAATTTTTTAATCATGGAACTAAGCCGCGACTCAAAATTACTTCGCATTTTTATTGGCACTACAAATCATATTAAGCATCAACCTCTTTATGAGGCTATTGTATTTGCAGCTAAAAAAAATGGCCTTGCAGGAGCCACTGTTATTAAAGGTGTCATGTCTTATGGGGCTTCTACCCTGGTGCATACAGCAAAGCTTATTGATATTTCCGTTGATATGCCTGTAATAATTGAGATTGTAGATCACGAGTCAAGGATCAATGACTTCGTGGGTATTGTAAGCGACATGATGGAAGAGGCTAATTGCGGAGGACTAATCACTCTGGAAAAAGCTGAAGTGCTTTATTACAAAGCGAAGAAGAAAGATTAAATAATTAAAGTACCAATGTCGGCAAATAAAATAAAAACCAGAGCGATCAGGTTTGTTGTGCTTTTAGGTTGCGTTAGTCTCTTTTCTGACATGACGTATGAAGCGGCAAGGAGTATCAGCGGCCCCTACCTTAGTATTCTCGGAGTTTCGGGAGCTACAGTAGGTTGGGTTGCAGGATTAGGAGAACTTATAGGATATGGATTAAGAATTGTGTCCGGATATTTTAGCGATAAAACAAAAAAGTATTGGACGATTACCATCATCGGTTATTTACTTAATCTTTTTTCCGGGCCATTACTGGCTTTTGCCGATTATTGGCAATTGGCTGTAGTTTTTATGATTACAGAAAGAATCGGTAAAGCCATCAGAACTCCGGCAAGAGATGCGATGCTATCTTATGGAGCAAAGGAAATGGGCCGGGGATGGGGGTTTGGCCTGCATGAAGCGATGGATCAAACTGGTGCAACTCTGGGACCTTTACTTGTAAGCGCTGTCTTGTTTTATAAACACGGGTCTTATCATGAAGCGTTTTTAATATTGTTTATTCCTGCTATTATTGCATTGTGCATACTCTTTTTTGCGAGGTCTCAATATCCCAATCCACAGGATTTGGAAATAGAAAATACCGTTATTGAAACAAAAGGATTTCCTAAACTTTTCTGGCTTTATTTATTAGCGGTGATTTTTATAGCAGCAGGATACGCTGATTTCCCTTTGATTGCTTATCACTTCAAAAAAATGAATTTAATGAGTGATGCTACCATTCCTATCCTGTATTCAGTAGCTATGGCTGCTGAAGGAATTGCCGCATTACTGTTAGGAAAATTATTTGATAAATGGGGAATGAAAACCATGATTTATATCACCCTTATTTCTTTATTT
>JBDTEK010000231.1:0-8170 GCA_039922575.1 Ginsengibacter sp. | reverse complement strand
TTCCTTTTATTGCCGGATAACCCAATATTCCTGAAATTAAATTTTCACTTTCAATAACGAGCCTTTCAAAATCACTAATATGTTCGGATTTTGCTGCTGATGAAACAATTTTATCCATTTTATAAATATCTTCTTCGGTTATCCTAAGTGCTTTAAACCGTTTGACTTCGTCGGCACTGGATTGCTTTTCCTTACTATATACGAATAAAAGCTTTGAAGTGATTTCAGGTGATAAGCTTATTGGTGCTGCCTGATTATCTTTTATACGGTAAATTATTGGAGAGTTTGCAGAACAACAGGCTATATCATATCCTGACCCACCAAAAGATTTTTCCAATAAAAAATAAGGGTCAATGCCACACCACTGAGCCAATAAGCTGATTAAGGTGGAACTGGAGCCAAGTCCCCATTCTAAAGGATAGTCAGCAAATATCCGAAAGGATATACCTTCCCGGAACAAGTCAGGCTTTTTAGATTTGATCAGTTTTAACAAGTTTAATAATATTTCGGTTTTGGGCAGGTCAGTAGCATTGTTGTACGAAACTAAATCTTTTGAAAAGCTGGATGAAAACCAAACCTCATCCTCAACTTTGCTGGTCCATTTGATGAAGTTATTCTGAGTACTTTCTACTCTCATCCTCTGGCCGTACCGCAATGGAATAGCCAGGCATTCAGATCCCTTCAAAACGAGGTATTCTCCAAACAATAATAATTTTCCTGAGGCGCTATAAAACATCAATAAATTCATCTTCAATAAATTCAGATTTTAACCGTGCTGCCTGTATTTTTTTCTACAGAAAATTTATCCATAAGTTTTCGTACTTCTGAAACGGATACCGTTTTGTGTTTAAAATATTCTACTACTTTGCTTTTATCTGCTTCAGGCACATTTAGTTGTTTCATTATATTGAACAAATGCATTTTCATGTGGCCTTCCTGAATGCCAATGGTAACCAGGGATTTTACCGCGGCAAAGTTATTGGCCAACCCAACCGCAGCCGCGATTCCCATCAACTCTTTGGCAGAAGGATTTCCCAACAATTGTAAGGACAATTTTACGAGTGGATGAAGATTGGTTAGTCCACCAATTACGCCAAGCGCTATTGGCATATCAAGAATAAATTTAAATTTATTACCAGTTAAAAATACTTTGGTGAGCGGCGAATAATGGCCGCCTTCTGAAGCAAATGCATGGCCACAAGATTCTACCGCTCTAAAATCGTTTCCACTCGCTATTACCACGGCATCCACACCATTGAAAATACCTTTATTGTGTGTTACCGCGCGGTAAGGGTCAATTTCCGCAATGCGTACTCCGGTATAAAAACGCCGCGTAAAATCTTCTCCGGAAATTCCCGGAACGATATTGTCAAAATCTTTAATCTCCGTTTCTACCCAACATTTTACCCGGCATTCGGGAGTTAAATTGGAGACGATGCACATGATTACGTCCAGCCCATGGCCATTAAACTCACATTGCCCTGAATACCATTTCCGGAAGCTTGCTGAAAACTGCTCCAGGCATGAATTAACAAAATTGGCACCCATTGCATCTACTGTTTCAAATTTGCAGAAAAGTTGCATCAGGCCTGGTTCCTGGCTGGTAAGATCTCTCAATTCAATATCCAATATTCCCCCGCCTCTTTCACGCATATTTTCCGTGATGGAATCTGCTTCCGCTATAAGAAGTTGTTTTAATTCAGGAAATTTATAATTGAGAAACTCAATATTATCATGCCATAAAAAATGAACCTGCCCAACTTTTACCGTTCCTGTAATCTCCGTTTTAAATCCTCCATGCGAAAACCAGAATTTTGCACTATGCGCAGCGGCGGCAACTACAGAACTTTCTTCAATAACCATAGGTACCGTGTACATTTTTTCATTGATCAGAAAATTAGGAGCGACACTATAAGGTAAATAAAAATTTGAAATAGCATTTTCACTAAACTCTTCAATAAGCTTTTGAACTTCATTGTCTCTATGATGAAAGCTTTTGAGATAGGTGATAATTTCTCCTTTATTTTCAAAAAGAGATCCGATTATTTCCAATTTTTCATCTCTGGTCTTTTTTGAAAACCCCTGTAGGATATTTGATTTAGTTCTCATTCTGTATTTTAAAACTTATTGAATAAAGATACTTTTTTGTACCCTCTTTTAAAATGGATATAGTTTGTCCTTACCAATTCTGTCAATTTTTCACGGCTCCCCGAAACAAATGGATCAAAGAATCAGTCCTATTCCAAAGGTAATAGCAAAAAACAAAGTGGAGATAGCCAATTTTTTGAAATCGGGGTCCAATTCTTCGAGACCCGTACTTTCAAAAACTACTAAAAAGTTATGAATAAAGAAAGGAAACGATAGCAGGAACAAAATTGAAATTCATTTTTAAATTGATAAAAGGTATAAGTCAATTAGATTACCATTGAAGAAAAGAGGCAAATAGAATAATATAATATTTTTGCATATCAAGCTCCTAATACACTACTAATGTTACCCGAAAAGGTGGCGCGTCCGGGTATTATTATTTTTTCAGTACCCGTTTCGTAACCGCTTTCCCTTCCCCGGTTTCCACTCTGATAAAATAAATGGCGCGGGCAAATCTTTGCGCATCTATCTCTTTAAACAATGAGCCATTCACCGATAACTTTTCTTTCAGCATCATTCTCCCTTTTGCATCATAAATTTTTAATAGAATTTCTTTTGAATCGAAGTTTTGCAAATACAAATTAAAATTATTTGAAAAAGGATTAGGAAAAACCTGGACTACATTTTTTTCATCAATAGTTTCCTTTATTTTTTTAGAAATATTATTTTTGGTAATTAACCAATATTCAGGATCTAAAATTACCGTATCGGCAACAAATCCGATATTTTTAAAAAATACTTCACCGTTTGTTTTATTATCAATAACAATAGTCTTTTGTTGTGTTGCATTCTTAAACTGAAGCGCTACCGGCAAAGCAAAAAAATTGACAGAAGGATGTGAAGTAACCTGATTCATTTTAATTTTCACGTAATCATTCCCTATTTGATTCCATTCAATACGATATGAAGGATATCCCTGGCCATAAAACCAATCGTTGAAAAAATAATCCAATTTTTTTCCGCTGACATCTTCAAGGTTTCTCTGCAGATCTTTCGTAGTTGCAAACCCAAAGCTGATAAGTGGATCATTAAAGTATTTTCGCACTCCTTTTATAAAAACACTATCGCCTAAAATCCACCTAAGCATATACAATAAATGAGAAGCCTTTGTATAGGTCAACCTGGAATCAAATACCCTGTTTACATTGCTGGTGTCGTCTACAAACACAGAGCCGCCTGTAACAGAAGTAATATAATCTATTTCAGTTTTACGTGTAGCCATTACCGTTAGCGGATATTTATTTTCCATATCCATACTTGCAAGATGAGTGGCAAATCCTTCATTCAGCCAGATGTGCTGCCAGCTTCCACAGGTAATTTTGTCTCCAAACCACTGGTGCGCCAGCTCATGAGCCATCAATCCTTCATCAGGTGTAACAATAAAAGTAGATGTCTGATGTTCCTGCCCGCCTCCCCACCCAAATTGCACATGGCCGTATTTTTCTTTTATAAAAGGATAATCGCCAAATATGTTGCTGAAATATTGTAACGACTTCAAAACAAGCGGAGTATTTGCCTGAAAAAGCAACAGGTTTTCAGGATAACAAAAAGTTTGCATCAACAAGTTTGTATTCCCAATTTGTACATAATTTTTAAATTCAGAGTAGTTGGTTACAGCCATACAAACCAGGTAGGAAGCAATGGGATAGCGGTGCTTCCAATGAGTTATTTTATTGGTTCCAACAATTATTTCACTCTGCCTCAAGCCATTGGACGCAGCGGTATATTGTGCAGGCGCTTTAATATAGACATCTATTGAATCTGCTTTATCATCAAGTCCGTTTTTACACGGCCACCAATCGCGGCTGCCATAAGGCTCACTTAACGTCCACATAACGGGGATGCCTGCATGTAAAGTAGTTACATAAGCGCCAAACCCGGTAACAGGCGGAATTCCCTGATAAAATATACTTACCGAATCTAAAGTATTCAAAACTTTTACCTCATTAAAATTTATTTTCAAAATATTATCTCCCTGTGAAAAAGAAAGCTGATTATTTCCTTCTTTTACACTGTCCACCCGCAAGGCATCCATAAGATCAAATGAAACAAAATCAGTAGAAGATGTAATAACAAAATAAGAAGTTACCTCTCCTTTTATATATCGTATTGCAGGATCAGTTTCCCATTCACATCTGTAATACTTTACATCAAAATTAGCCGAAGCAAAGGTGTTATTTTTTGAATGAATTCTCCTGATATTTGCATTACTTTCAATAAATGCAATGTCAGTTATTGAAAATCCTTTATGTATTTGTTGCGCGTAACTCGCTGAATATAAGAATACTAAAATAAAATAAATTTTCTTCATACTACTAATTTAACTTTTTTATTTCCCTGGAAGCTTGCTTTATAACCTTTTGAAGGTTAGCTTTGCAAACTTCTTTGAAAATAACACAACAGTTCTTTTTCTAAACATAAAGTTTCTTTTTTTTTACATAAAACTGAAGATCCATTTAATAAACAGGCGTTTTTAATAACGTGAAATAATTATTTGAACGAAAAAATTCTAAATGAAAACTATTCAATCAAAGAGCTTATTAACGTTGATTATAATTTTTTTTATAATTGGCTTTAGCACTTCGGCAAAAAATTTTATTGGTCTTAATGGCAACTACCTCGATTCTAATCCCGGTGATTCCGTTAACCAGAGCATGTACTTGATCGATAATCCGGACAGGGTTTTATACCCCGAAAGTCTGGAAGAACATCGTGAAGAAACAAAAGAATATGTAAAGCGTTACAGTAAAAATGAACGTTCTTATATTATTCACATGTTCAGCAAAGGCAAAAAATATTTTTCTACAGCTCTTCATATTTTCGATAAATTCGATGTTCCTGATGAACTTCAAATGCTTCCGGCATTAGAGTCTAATTTTAGCGCTAATGCAGTTTCACCTGCCGGTGCAGTGGGCTATTGGCAGTTCATGGGCGAATTAGCCCGCGAATACGGTTTACGTATTGGAGGTAGAAATGATGAGCGCAAAGATTTTTCTAAATCTACAATTGCAGCGGCAAAATACTTTAAAGATCAGTTAGCCTATTTTAATGACGATGTTTTGCTTACTGTAGCCGCCTATAATTGCGGACAAGGGCGAGTGAGACAAGCCATTAAAAAGAGTAAGGATTCAGATGCTGACTTTTGGGATATTAAAGAATATTTACCCGCTGAAACCCGGAGGTTCGTTATGAAATTTGTTGCACTTAATGTAATCGCACTTAATTACGACAAATTCATCAACAGAAAATTAAACTTTGATGAGCCGCATTTAATCCAGTTAGCAAAAACAGATTCCATCAAACAACCGGATTATTCCTTATCGCGTAATTCCTTGTAAAACTTTTGCAATTTTAGCAGTTATCTTTGGGGCCTTATGCCTAAGGTAAATTACAATGACAGCTTTAATTTTTTAAAAAAGCTAACTGCACGAAGGATATGGAACGCAACTAAAGTACTTTCGAGTTATTACGTTACGCGCCTGTTAAATAAGCCGGTGCAATGGGGACTGCCGGTATCTATTTCATTTGAACCGACTACTTCCTGCAATCTCAGATGCCCCGAGTGCCCAAGTGGGCTAAGGCAATTCACCAGGCCTATAGGCATGTTGGAAAAAGGATTTTTCTCTCAAACGATTGATGATATTTACAAAGACCTCATCTACCTTATCTTTTATTTTCAGGGCGAACCTTATCTGAATAAAAATTTTCTGGAGATGGTGAAATATGCTTCTTCAAAAGGAATTTACACAGCCACCTCTACTAATGCGCATTACCTCACAGATGAGGTAGCAAAAAAAACAATTGAAAGCGGGTTAGACAGGCTGATTATTTCTATAGACGGAACTACCCAGGATGTTTATAAACAATACCGCAGGGGTGGCCATCTCGAAAAAGTGATCCAAGGCGCCAAAAACGTAGTAAAATGGAAGAAAGAATTAAAGAGCAAAACGCCTTTTATATTCTTTCAGTTTCTTGTAGTAAAGCCAAATGAGCATCAGATAGAAGACATAAAAAAATTAGGAAAAGAAATAGGAGTGGATGAGGTACGTTTTAAAACGGCTCAGGTATATGATTATAAAAATGATCCCAACCACCTGATACCGGAAAATGAAAAATACAGCAGGTACAAAAAAGATAATAAAGGGAATTATAAATCAAAAAATAAATTGGCCAACCATTGCTGGAAACTCTGGCATGCCAATGTAATTACATGGGACGGTATGGTGGTTCCCTGCTGTTTTGATAAGGACGCAAAGCATCAATTGGGAGATTTAAAAAATCAATCTTTTAAAGAGATCTGGCACAACAAACAATACAAAAAATTTCGTCAGGATATTACAATAAGTAGAAAAAACATTGACATCTGCGCTAACTGCAGCGAAGGCAAATCGGTTTGGAAAAGCAATTAATAGGGTACGAAAAAGTACTTTATTAAAAATGTCTTTGCTCCTAATTACGTCCAATTCAAAATAATTTTACTGCTAAAGATTTAATATTATTCAATATTTATTTTTATTGCTGGAATGCGCTTTCTATTGGATAATTATTTGTCTTTTTCAAATATACTTTTCTTATCAGATCATTAAAGAGTAAATCCTAAATTTGAAGCATGAACACCTTCAACAATCGCCTCCGACAAATTATTCTTTTATCAATAATAATTCTTATCGCAATCTTATTGCTGAAGAACTTTTACATTTTTTTACCCGGAGTATTAGGCGCTATTACTTTATATATTCTCAGTAGAAAAACATATTTTTTTCTCATCAAAAAAAAGAAATGGAAACCGGGATGGACAGCATTGCTTTACATTTTAGGCTACCTAATTATCATCTGCCTTCCGGTTTATCTTGCCATAGTTTTGCTAATGCCTAAACTAATAGCGCTTTTTGAAAATCCTGTACAAATTATGGTGGTGGTAAAAACTTTTTCACAGAAAGTTTATGATGCAGTTGGAATCCAATTGTATAGTGGAGACAGCCTGCAAAATGCCACAAAAAAGCTTGCCGGAAACATCCCCATGTTTCTCACAGGAACCGCCAATTTTGTTACCAATCTGCTGCTCATGTTTTTCGTTTTATACTACATGCTGGTTCATGGAATTAAAATGGAAAAATATCTAAACGATTTTATTCCCTTAAAAGATTCCAACCGGGAAATATTAAGTAATGAAACTAATCTGATGATCAGGGCAAACGCAATTGGCATTCCATTGCTTGCTATCATTCAGGGACTGGTGGGCATGTTGGGTTATTACCTTTTTGGCGTGGAAGATTATGCGCTTTGGGGCTTTCTTACAGGCGTTGCTTCATTGATTCCAATAGTAGGAACAGGATTGATCTGGGTTCCGTTAACTGTATTCCTTCTCGCTACAGATCATACCTGGCAGGGTGTTGGACTTGGAATTTATTCTTTGGCTATACTTACCAATGTGGACTATGTAGCCCGAATTACCATTCTTCGTAAAATTGGCGATGTGCACCCTCTCATTACCATTCTCGGGGTAATTGTAGGACTAAGTTTGTTTGGCTTTTTAGGTTTGGTATTTGGCCCCTTATTAATTAGCTATTTTATAGTATTTGTAAAAATCTACCGGAATGAATTTAATGCAGAACCAATAACGCCCATTCATGAAGAAGAGGTAGTAGTAAAAGATAAAAAATAGAGGGTGCATTTTAAAGTATCGCAAAGGTTGCCAACCTTAAAAACTTCATTCCTAAATTTGCAAACTCTTTTTCTAAGGTTAGCAACATTTATTACAAAGCGACATTTAAAAAACAAGAAATAAAAAAACAATCCACTCAATTGAATCGAAGCATTTTCCACCTCATAAACTAATGGGCTTAACTCTGGGAAGTATCTTACAATTTGAATCTGATAATGATAAAAGGAACTGTCTTTCTAAAAGTTTTTGTAAATAATTCGATAGGCCAAAGATTAAACTGCAATTACCACAAACACGAATACATTATTGTGTAAATTGCCGCCTTACTATTTTCTACCCCTTATGAAAAAGAATTTT
>JBDTEK010000230.1:0-5250 GCA_039922575.1 Ginsengibacter sp. | reverse complement strand
TATTTCCGCAAACCTGGGTTCGCTTGAACTGATGGGCTGGGCAGCAGCGGCCTATCAATATGGTATTTTAGCGGCTCATTGGTATTGGATAGGTGCTATACCCGCGATGCTTTTCCTGGGTATTGTTATGATGCCTTTTTATTACATATCCAAAACGCACTCCGTACCGGGTTATTTAAAATTGCGTTTTGGAAAAAGCACCAGTATGTTATCAGCCATTTCTTTTGGTTTTATGACGGTGCTCATGAGCGGAGTAAATATGTTTGCCATGGCATTGGTAATGAAAGTCATTCTTGGCTGGGATCTTAACTTCAGTATCTGGGTATCCTCTATTACCGTAATGGTTTATGTGCTATTAGGTGGTTTACTTTCAGCCATATTCAATGAAGTATTGCAGTTTGTGCTCATTTGGGCAGGAGCCTTGCTGGTCCCTATTCTCGGGCTGGTAGAAGTTGGTGGATGGAAAGGTATGGTTAGCAGAATACATCAAAATCTTCCTCATGGCGATTACACACACATGTGGAGTACGTTGGGTCATTTTAATGATAATCCTATGGGCATTCAGTGGATGGGGATAGTATTCGGTTTAGGCTTTGTTATTTCATTTGGATACTGGACTACTGATTTCTTGGTAGTGCAACGGGTACTATCGGCAAAGGACTTACGATCTGCAAAGATGGCTCCTATTATTGGCTCAGGATTTAAAATGCTGGTTCCCTTAATTGTGATATTACCCGGCCTGATTGGTCTGGCGGTAATGCCAGGCTTAGTAGGACAGGCCCAGGCAGCGGCAACAGGAGCGCAAAGTTACAATGAGATTCTGCCTTTGATGATGGCGCGATATTTAGGACCTGGGCTATTAGGATTAGGAATTACGGCCCTTATTGCAGGTTTTATGTCGGGCATGGCAGGTAACGTCACGGCTTTTTCAACGGTATGGACTTATGATATTTATAGACCGCTACATTTTGCAATTACTAAGAAGGAAAGTACTGATAAACATTATGTAAATATGGGCCGGTGGGCTACTTTCGTTGGCGTGCTTATCAGTATTGGCACGGCCTATTTAGTAGAAAATGCTGCCAGTATTATGGATTACGTTCAGGCGTTATTCAGCTTTTTTATTGCTCCATTATTTGGTACGGTTATTCTGGGCATGTTGTGGAAAAGGACAACAGCAGCAGGAGGATTCTGGGGATTGCTTTCAGGAACAGTAGCTTCTGTAGGCATGTGGGCCTGGGTTAGATTAGACCCACGCGCCCTGGCCATCATAACTGGCTCCAGCGATGCAAAGGCTATGGCAGAAGATATGTACCGGGCTCTTTGGTCGTGGATAATATGTGTGCTCGTAACCGTATTCGTTAGCTTTGCTACCAAGCCTAAACCTGTCGAAGAATTAGTTGGATTAGTAAGAGGTTGCACGGAATTGCCTTCAGATAAGCATCTCCCTTTAACAAAACGTCCGATTTTTTGGGCAGCAGTGGTGTTCGTGGCTTTTATTATTTTACAAATTATTTTTTGGTAAAAAAATTATATTTTATGCACGAAGAAGATGGATTATCTATATGGTTTTTTGTAGGAGTGATGTTAACCATTTATGGCATTATTGTTTTTATTGCTAACATCCCCGCTTTTACTTCCACAGTTGAAGGTCCGCATGTTGTATTGGAAAGATTACACGCAGGCTTATGGTGGGGCATTTTATTGACATTATTGGGAGCACTCTTTCTTTACCTTCATTGGCCGGGTAAGCATTCTTCTACCCTTGATGATAAAGGATAATAATATAATATCCGATAAAAAGGAAAAGGAAAAATTAATGCCAGAAAGTACTTCCAGCATGGCTATTTTACTTTTTTTATTGGTGTGGCTATTCAATAGTGCAGCAGTAAACGGAATATTCGTTCTCCTGTTTTCAGCGTTGCTACACCTGGCGTCTAAAAGATGTCGGTTAAGTGAGAGCAAATTACAGCAAAGGACTTTTGCCGTGAGTTGGCATGGAAAAATCCCAAAATTTTTCGGGAGAGCGATCGGGTTTTCCTCGAACTAAGCGAAGCGTCCTCATGAGCTCCATTAAAAATAAAATAAATGCTGCGAATAATTTTTTGTTTCTTTTTTTTCAAGAAAAAAAGAAAGGTAAAAAGAAATTGGAAAAAGTCTATAAAGTCGGGAAACACCTCCTGATATTAAAAAATTATTCAACTGATTTAATAAAGGATAGTAAGAATTTTTCTGGTTTCGCCTTCTTGCAACACCCAATTTAAAAACTCAACTCAAAAAAATAGATACTTTCATCCGACGATTTTAAAAAGTGCGGAAGGCAGGACAATTTATATTAATTTTATTATCAATTATGCAGGATTATTATTGGAACTCCCAAAGTTTTTATTAATTAACATTTGAATTTCATTTTTTTGGTATTGTGGACAAGCACCACTGTAGGTTGCTATCAACGCTCCCAATGCATTACCATATTCCACTGCTGACTGGAGCGATTTATCCTGTAATGAATAAGAAAGAAATCCGGCTAAAAATGCATCGCCGCTGCCGATAGTGTCTGCCACTTTTACTTTAAAACCTCTGTGTGTATAAACGCTTCCATTATTTACTAAAGTACAGCCTTCGCCCCCTTTAGTAACCACAATGGTAAGTATATCAAATCGGTCTTGTAACAATCGCATACGGTCCTCATCAGAATCATAACAAGAAAACCATCCTGCTATCAGTTCGAGCTCTGAACTGTTTAGCTTAAGTAAATTGGTATGAATTAACAGATCTTCAATTATCTTCTTATTAAAAAAAGGGGGACGAAGATTAATGTCCAATACTTTTGTTTTTGCTAACTCCAACAATTGGTACAAAGTACTTCTTGATTTTTCATTTCTTGTAATTAAACTTCCGAAAATAAAACAATCGCTTTCAGAAACCAATTGTTCAAAGGATTCGTCCCATTGAATCTGATCCCAGGCCACCGGAGAGATAATATCATATGTGACATTACTATTGTCAAAAACATTAGCGATTACTTTTCCTGTTTCTGAATCATGGTCGATTTGAAAATAATCTGTAGAAATTTCACTTTTTTTCATTAATTGAATCAGTTCTTCTCCCCAATGATCGTAGCCTACGCGAGTGATTAGTTTCGGTTCGAAACCCAATTTCTTTAAATGATAGGCTACATTCATTGGGGCACCTCCGGGCATGGCGCCTCCAGGCAACACATCCCAAAGAATTTCACCGAAGCATACGATATTAAGATCTTCTACTTTTTTGGACATATAATTTCGCTAAAAGGTTTATGTTGATTTCTTGATGACTAAATTACGCTCGATTTGTTCCAGGGATATACCTTTTGTTTCAGGAACTTTTGTTAAAACCCAAATTAATTGCAGCAGCATCATAAAGGCAAAGAACGCAAAGATAGGCCAGGGATTATCTTTGAAAATTCCATCATTTTTATCCAGAAACACTGGCGTTATCAAGGTAATCAAAGCGGCAAAAATCCAGTGAGTGCCGGCACCAAAAGATTGACCTAAAGCCCTGATCCTGTTCGGGAAAATTTCCGAAATAAATACCCATATAACTGCACCTTGCCCAATTGCATGAGCCGCAATAAAAATTAATAAAAATGTCATCAACAGAGCTGGATTAGCATGAGAATAAAAACACCATGCTACTGTAGATAGACTAATAATATACCCAATAGATCCAATGATTAATAGTTTTTTTCTTCCAATTCGGTCAATGAGATATAAACCAACAAGTGTGAAAACCAGATTTGTTCCCCCAATTGCAATTGAATTTAAGAGGGATTCTTTTACGGCTAACCCTGCTCTTTCTAAAATCTCAGGTGCATAGTATAAAATGAAATTAATACCAGACCATTGATTAAAAAATGCCACGAAAAATGCAAGCCAAATAATAGCTTTATATTTTGAACTAAAAAAGCGTGAAGTATTTCCTGCCCGACTTTCATGTTGAAAACTTTCTTCAATGGAGGCAACTTCCGATTCAACATTATTAATTCCCAACTTTAATAAAATTTTTTTGGCGCCGGCAACATCATTTTTTCTGGCAATTAACCATCTGGGACTTTCTGGTATGCCCAAAACCATAAGAGAATAAATAATAGATGGTATTGCCAACACACCGAGCATCCACCTCCAGTCGTTGGTTCCACCAATTCCCTGCAAAAAATAGTTAGATAGGAAAGCAATCAGAATTCCAAACACTATATTAAACTGATATAATGCTACTAAGCGCCCACGTCGTTTAGAGGTAGAAATCTCAGAAATATAAGTTGGTACAGCTACTGATGAAACCCCGATTCCAAGTCCTCCAATAAACCTGAAAAATGAAAAAGTGTAAGGCTCAGGAGCAAATGCGGTTCCGAATGCAGAGAGAGTAAACAGGATTCCTACCCCTAAAAGAACTTTTTTTCGACCATATTTTTGAGTGGGAAGGCCTCCAAACAAAGCGCCAAAAACAGTACCCCACAACGCCATTGACATAATAAAAAAACCATGAAACCAGGGCGAAGTATGCCAAAGTTCTTTGATCGGAAGGTTGGCACCTGAAATAACTACCGTATCAAAACCAAATATAAAACCAGCCAAAGCCGCTGTAAGTGATGCACGTGTAACATAAGATAAGTTTATACTTCTTTGGGTGGCAATTGGCTGAGCAAAAGCCTTTTTCTCGGACATTTTCATGCATTTAATTTTTACAGATTATTTTAATTGAACTTTTGGGTGTTGGTTTCAGCCGATAATTCGATATATGAAATATGAATGAAGAAAGGAAATAAGCAAACTTCATTTCATAAAGCATTATTTTGATGAAGTAAATATAGAATGATTTGCCTTTTTAATTCTTCTAATTCTTTATTAATTTGTTTCGGAAATTATGATTTTTAAATTATTTATTAATCAAATATCTTTCATTGGCTTATATGAATTGAGATCTATTGAATAGAACATGTTTTTTAAAATCGTAATTCAAATTTTAAAATTTACTTCATTTTATAGGTTAGGCCGTATTCGATAAAAGGATGGCGATGGTCAAAATTGCTGATGTGGACAGAACATTTCCGGTTTTCATCTTTGCAACACTCTAGAAATATCTCGCAATGATTTGGTATAATTCAGCTTTAAGCAGTCCTAGGCATTATCCTGACTGAACTTTCGTAATACCCATTTCCTGTTTTCAGCGTTGCAACACCTGGCATCCAAAAGATGGTTAAATGAGAGC
>JBDTEK010000229.1:0-3815 GCA_039922575.1 Ginsengibacter sp. | reverse complement strand
GGATAATTTTGTTTTACATTATGTGCGATTTTCTGTTCTGTAAGTGTATCTACTCTTGCAGTGAAATCATCAAGTAATAATATTTTAGGATTGATGGCCAATGCTCTCGCAAGCATAATACGTTGTTTTTGTCCACCGGAAAGGCTGGAACCGCGCTCTGATACAATGGTTTCTAATCCTTGTGGAAGCGTATTTATAAAATCGCCTAACTCTGCTGTTTTTATGGCTTTTTGAAGATCTTTTTCGGTAACTTTTGAATTAAATGCGATGTTTTCGTGAAGACTCATATTGAAGATGATGCTATCCTGGAAAACCAAACCTATCTGGCTGAGAAGCGCACCACTATTATATTCATTAATATTCACATCATCATAGAAAATAGCTCCTTCGCGTGGCTTTATTAATGTAGTTAACAAATAAAGTAGCTGTGTTTTTCCGGCTGCTGTTGGGCCAATTATTGCAGTTCTTGTTCCACCATTTACCGAAAATGAAATATTTTTCAATGCGGGATTTTCACCATAAAAAACACTTACATTTTCAAGCCTGATGTTTCCATTTAAATCTTTTGTAACAGTTCCTTTATCAACAAAATCAGGAGATTCAAGTGTGTTATGAATCCGTTGATAAGAAGCAGAAGCGCGGGCGATTACATTGCTCATAAAACCAATCATTATAATTGGAAAGATGAGAATGGCGATATAACTATTAAAGGCAGCAAATTCACCTAAAGTCATGCTGCTGTTAATAACAAAATGGCCTCCTAACCCTAACACGGCGATTCGGGCTAAATTGGCTGTTAATACAATGATAGGAATGAGCGTAGCAAATAATCGTAAAATGGATAAGCCTAAGTTTTTTGCTTCGGTATTGGCATCCATAAACTTATTATACTCTGTAAATTGTGCATTGAGTACGCGTATCAATGCTGCGCCTAAGATACTTTCATTAATTACTTTATTGAGCCAGTCAATTACTTCCTGTGTTTTTTTGAATAAAGTTTTTACTTTTTTAAAGATGATAAAAAAGGTAAATGCTATTATGGGAATAATTAACAAAACTACCAATCCTAACCTCCAATTGATATTCAGTAATAAAATACTTGCACCGATAATTAAAACTAATGAAGAAACTATGGATACGATAGCCTGGGCCACAAACATTTTTATCGCATCCACATCAGAGGTAAGGTTGGTTAGGAGCTTGCCCGGTGTGGCATCCTGGATGTATATATAATCCTGTTGTGAAATTTTTGAAGCAAGTTTTCCCCGCATATCACGGGCTACTTTTTCCGAAGCAAGAGTTTGAATGATGCTTTGGATATAGGTGAAAATAAAAATTAAAATAGCAGCGATGGAAAACCAGGTGATGATCTTTCGCATGTTAAAAGTTCCTTTTGAAAAATCATCAATTCCAAATTGAATAATTTTTGGGATAACCAGATTAAGGCCGTTGCTTAATAAGGCGAAAAACAACAGCGCGCTGATCATTCCGGAATATGGCTTCAGGATTTTAAAGATGTTGGGTTTTGTAGTTTTTTTTTTCGGATGTATTGGATTCATTTGTATTTTTAAATTATTCTGATTAGCTAATTATCTTATTAAAGTAAAGTTCCTCTTAGTGTAAAAAGCGCTACATTAAAAAAGATAATAAGCCCTGTAACATCTACCAATGTAGCAACAAACGGAGCTGATGACGAAGCCGGATCCGCACCGAGCCATTTTAAAAGAATTGGTAACATGCTTCCCATCAAAGAGCCCCAAAGCACCACACCAACAAGAGAAAAGCTTACCGTAAGACCGATTAGCAACCAATGTATTCCATAAATATCGTGCATAATACCATGGTGCATTAAAAAGCTCCAGGCAGTAATTCTTAATAATCCTATCGCACCCAATATGGTTCCAAGCATAAGCCCCGATAATATTTCACGGCGCATCACACGCCACCAGTCTTTAAGGGTTACTTCACCCAGGGCCATAGCTTGTATAATTAATGTGGAAGCCTGTGTGCCGCTGTTGCCACCGGTACTGATAATGAGCGGAATAAAGTTAGTGAGTATAATTACTTTCGCCATTTCTTCATTGTAAAAAGCCATAGCAGTGGCAGTAAGCATTTCTCCAAAAAAAAGTATCACCAGCCAGCCTACTCTTTTCTTTACCAGTGTAATTAACGGGGTTTCCAAATAAGGCATATCCAATGCTTCTGCACCACCTATTTTCTGCATGTCTTCACTGAATTCTTCAGCTGCTACCCACAATACATCATCAATGGTAACGATACCAAGCAGTACGTTGTAATCATCTACAACCGGCAAGGCTACACGATTATTCATTTTAAAAACTTCACTGGCCGTTTCCTGGTCATCATTAACATTGAGTTCTATAAATCTGCCGTCCATCATTTCACTTACCTTTTTTTCGGGTTCGGCAAGAATGAATTCTCTTATTCTCAAATCATCCAACAGTTCTCCATGTTTATTAATCACATAAACCACATCAATCGTTTCTGTATTTTTGCCAACACTTCTGATAATATTCAACACTTCCGCGACTGTGTTGTATTCATATACATATACGTAATCGGGGGTCATCAACCTTCCTACACTGTTTTCAGGATAACCCAGAAGCGACAAAGTAATTTTTCTTTCTTCAGGCTGAAGCGTTTTTACTAATTCCCTTACCACTTCATTAGGAAGGTCTTCAAAAAAAGAAGTTCGGTCATCCGCCTGCATTTCATTTAAAAGTTCGGCGCTTTTGATTGGTGGAAGATTTTTTATTATTCTTTTTTGTGTAGGGTGCTCCAAAATTTTGAAAACACTTAAGGCCCTATGCATTGCAAGATGAGTGAGAATATCAATTTCCCTGTCTTCGTTTTCATAAATAAGCTCTACGACATCGCTTATGTTTTGTTGATTCAAAAACTCGCTGATAGCCGTTTCATCTGCACTGTTTATTACCTCTTCAAATAATTGCTGTACTGAAACTTCTTCTTCTGTCATAGATATAAATTGTTACAGATTATCGTGCAAATTAATTTATTTTACAGTTAGTAAGCAGGTTAATGATATGATAAAAGAATATTTAATTTTAAAGCCGGCATTAAACAAGGGAAGAGGTGTATTTACCACCCAAAAAATTGTTAAGAACACTGTGATAGAAAATGCGCCGGTGATAGTGATGAGCGCCGAAGATCGAAAGATTCTTGACAAAACTTTATTACATGATTACATTTTTGAATGGGGGATTAATAAAGATAAATGTTGCATGGCGTTGGGATTGGTTCCCATTTACAACCATAGCTACCAAAGTAATTGCGAATACTTTATGGATTTTGAGAATGAAAGCATTGAAATAAAAACAACAAGGGAAATAGAAAAAGGGGAGGAACTTACAATTAATTATAATGGTGATTGGGATGATGGCAAAAAGGTTTGGTTTGAAGTGGTTTAATTGGTAAAACATGTAAAATGGACAAAAGAGTGAATGATTTAGCTTTAAAATTATTGATCTATTCCATGTTGGTTAAGAATAATAAACTAATAAGGTTGTACTATTAATATTAGAGATCCCTATTAAGGTTTAGGAAAATGGATTAAAACTTTTTCTAAGTATTTCTAAGAATTTCATTTCTAACAGTTTTTGCCTTTCCTCCCTTTAATATTTTTCCCATATGCAAAGAAAATAAGTGCAGCTTTTTCTTTAACCTTAGTAGAGAAATTTTACAATATTTTTTTCCAACCTTATTCACGGTTTTGCCCCTTGTGGACTAAAACCTGGCCAATGGCAAATTTTATAGCCCGCTTAACTTGCGCGAAT
>JBDTEK010000228.1:0-5342 GCA_039922575.1 Ginsengibacter sp. | reverse complement strand
TGGTATAGAAAATAATTCCAGCCTGGTAAAAAAAAATTATGACAAAAGCATGAAGATACCTGGGCTAACAACGAAAGTATTTGCTCTTTCAGCTTTTTTGGATATTACGCTCCATAGTTCACCAATTATTTCGGAGTAAAGTTTACCAGTGTTTCAGTCTATAGTTTACCATCTTGAAGCTTTTGAATGGATTTATTTCAGTCCAAAGTTCCAATTGCAAAAAGATATTGAGTGACATTACGGCGTAAAGTTTACCTCATTATGAAAGGATTTGTCGTTATTGAAAAGGCCTTCAATAAAATCAACGCCGGAATAACCTTGCAATAAAAGTAATAATGCCTTCGGTTTTATGATCATTATTAATAGCAATGGTTGAAAATACTTGTTGATTTCTTTGAAACTATATCCCATATCGCATTTCAAAGAAATGAAGATAAAAGATCAATTGCGTTTATATTAACTGTCCAGCTATAGTATATTATCCTATATTTTTATTTTGCGCCACCACTTCAGAACCAGTTACGCGCAGTTATGCTGCTTTTAAAGTGTCAAAGACACCATGAATTGCAGAAGCAATTGCAGGAGGGTTTTTGCTCATTATTGCCGCACCAAGTGTAGTAACGGAGGTTGCTACGTTAATTGCTTTTTGAATGGTTAGTAATGTCTTATAAGTGCTTTGAATTTGAGCAGTTACATTACTTATTGTTGCCAATGATTGCTCAACATTATCCATAATCAAAATTGCGGATTGTGTATAAAGGTCATCTGCATAATTTAAAAGTGTCCATTGAAGATTACCTAATGTTTGATTTTCCTCTTGTGTAATTTGAGAGCCAACGTTATTGCTATATCTGTAATTACCCAATGCCTGCGATATTGCCAGGAAATTATTAGCCAAACCTGTTAACTGCAGTGATGTTAGTTGTTGCTGTGGCATAAAAATTATTGTTTAGAAGCTTTAATTTTATTAAATTTTGCATTTATATCTTGAATACTGCTGGAATAACCGCTTATCAGGTCTTTAAATTTCTTTTCTGTAAGTTTGTTTCGATCTTCATAAAGTTTCTGGTGTCCATCTGATATTTTTTGTAGTCCTATTGCAAATGAAGTTATCTGTTCTTCTTTATTTTTTAGGGAGGCAATTTTCATATCGTACTCTCTGGATATTACCAATTTTTCGTAGGGTGAATTAGCTTTCTGAAAAAGGTCATAATAAATACTGGTTAATTTTTGTTCTTGAATTTTAAGTTTGCCATTTAGGTTTTGATTAAGTTGAAAAGAAAGATTATTAAGTAAGACTTTAATAGCATCATTCGCCTCTCCAATATATTGTTGAATTTTCTTTTTTCTATATTCGTTAGTTATTGTCCGAAACAAAATATTAGAAATTTTAGCGTAAGCAGATGCACTGCTGTCACTAACATTCGCTTTAATAAAAGCTGTTGCTAAAGTGTCAAGTTTATAATTCGTCAAATCGTTGTTTGATAAATTAGTAAGCCCATCAAAATAACCTTTGATAGAATTATAAATCACAAGGGTTATACTATCAGCAATTCTATTCGAGCCGCAATCAAATTTTGAAGTATCCAATACAAATTGAGCATTTCGTATTCTTTCAAGTTTGCCCGCATCATTACAAGCCTGGTTAAATGAATAATCAATGTTTTCAAAATTTTTAATACTTTGTAATGAACTTGAAGAAAAGTCATTAACCTTTTTTAGGTTGGCACAACTTGTACATAAAATCAGAATAAGTCCAAATAATATCCGATAAAAATCCTTGTTATTTTTCATACTTTTTAATGTTGTTTAGTAACCGTTTTCCGGCAAAGTTTTAGTACTCAAGCAACCGCTTACAATAATTTACATGGCAATCACAATCTCAATTATAAACCAATAATTTTTTTTATTCATTTCCATTCTTTGAAAATAAAATACCTCAAATATTTCCAACTCCCATTAAAAATTACCATTATGTTACAATTCTCTGACTATTATAAAATATATTTAAACCATAAAATTTTGCAGGATTAAAACCAATTAGTTTTTTTGGGTGCATAGGAGTTCAATGCTGTAAAATTTTAAGAAATAAGTCTAATAATTCATTTACCAAAAGTATTTTAACTTACAGGGAAAAAAAATAGCCATTTCTGGTCATTTTTAATTCAATTTTTTTATCTTTATTATCCTCTCCTGGGAAAAACTGCATTACAATTACTTTAAATCTTTTTATGCCATCTCAAAAGCACGATAGTTTTTTGGGGGTTTTAGGAAAATTATCTAAAAAAGATTTTGACCCCCAACAATTAGATATTGATGACATCGTAAAGATGTTGATACCCAATTTAAATTTCTACTCCTTCCTTTCTTATAATATTCCAATGATGTACCTGCTTGATTATTCAGTTGGGAAATATTTAAGTGTTTCAGGGTCGTCTCAGATTTTATTGGGATTTAAATCAACAGAACTCACTCAAAATGGACCGAGTTTTACAATTGGTCATTATAGTAAAGGCGATTTGAAACTTTATAATGAAAGGCTATTGCCTGACAGGTTACGAATATTGAAAAGTATTCCAATTAATGAACATCCAAATTATATTTTCACTAATAATCTTCGTTGTAAAAATAGTGAAGGAGAATTGGTGAACTTGCTTCAACGAATTTGTTTTGTTAAGTCGGACCCAAATGGTGTACCGTTGCTAGGCTTAGCAATACTAACGAAAGTTGAGCATTATATTAAAGGAGATATTGTGACGCAACTGGTTGAAAAAATCAATCCCGATAATTTTACCGCAGAAACTTTCTACAAAAAGATTTACTATCTAAATGAAGAAAATAATATTCTTTCAAAACGGGAAAGGGAGGTTTTGCTCTGGGTGGCAGAAGGATTGGCCAGTAAAGAAATAGCTCACAAATTATTTTTAAGTGAAGATACAGTAATCAACCATCGCAAAAATATGTTGCTGAAAAGCGGAACGAAAAATGCAGCAGAATTAGTTTCGTTTGCAATGCGAAATCACCTTATTTAAAACAGTAGTCACCAAATTCTTTAATGAGTTGAGCCAGTTCCATTGGTTGGTCTTATTGAACCAAATGCCCTGCATTGGGCACTGAAATTATTTTATTTCTCCACTTCTTCATCGGGATATTATCCACATAAGGAACGTTAGTAAAATTATCATTTTCTCCATAAACAATTGCGACAGGCAAGCCGGAATTATTACAATTTTTTATTTCGCCTTTCCATTCCTGTTCAGATATTGAGTTGGACAATTGTTTACTAAAAGTCGGACAGAAATTGAGTACAACGGACTAAAAGATGCTTTCATCGAATGAGAAAATGATGAAGCATACTTTCCCATGGTTCGTATCCTCAAGAACCATTTTTAAAGACCAGCTTACGTCATACACTTTTGATATGAATTCCACACCGGCTTAATCACTTTTTATATTCGGAGGTTTCGGTTCGTGAGGACGCAAATCGGGGAATGAGCTTACAGTTTATTTCTCACCATAAATTATAATAGCGCTTCCATCCAATATAATATTACCGGAAGGATATTTTTTATTTATCAATTCGTAAACCTCTTCTTTTATTTTTTCTTTCATTGCACTGTCCGAATTATTAAGCGCTGCTGCAAAAGGTGCTGCAATTTCAGTCATCATCGTCCAGAAAGTTTCCGCAGTGCCACAATTCAATTTACATGTCAATTCACTTTCTGAAGTGTTTTTAAATCCTGCCTGGTTAAGGAGGTCCATCATCAAACCACTTTCTGCACAACGAAACATGCCCGGCGCTCCGGGAGGCGGAGGAGATAATTGCATGTTTTTATTAATGGTTCCACCAACTGAAGTGACCCAAAAATTTTTCTCCGGCCCGCTCCAGACCGCAGTTGCAAACCTGCCTCCGGGTTTTAATACCCGATGGATTTCTTTGGCAGCCAAAAGCATATCCGGAAAAAACATGAAGCCCATACGGCAGCTTACCGAATCAAATGTGTTGTCGGCAAAAGGAAGTTCACTAACATCGCATGCCCTAAATTCTATGTTTTTTACTCCTCTTTCTGAAGCCTTTGCCCGGGCGATATTGAGCATATCATTTGAGAGATCAGTGATAATAACTTTTCCGCCGCTTAGTTTAGCGGCAATGCTCAAACCAGGCTCGCCGGTTCCTCCTGCAATTTCTAAAATTATCTGCGCACCTTTGGGTTTCAGCAAATCAATCATTTCATCACCGATTGGTTTCATAAAGTCAAGGATTTCCGCGTCCCATTTTTTCCATCCCGGAGAAAATTGGTTCCATGATGCTTTTTGCTTTTCGCTTATTTCCCGGAGATGTTGTTCCATCGCTAGATTATTTTAGATGTTAAATGTAACCATTTTATATAAATCGGAATGGGTGCATTTCAAATCCGATATCCAGCAGATTTCGCTTTCCGGAAGCTCTTCACATGTACATTATTGCAAGAAAATAAAATAAATTTTCTCTTTATTGTTGCTGCTCAAGGCGACGAAGCCATCTTTTCATTAACTACGAAAATTGTAAACCAACCTATCGATCGGCAGGCGAAGAAATAAGGCAGATTTATATTTTTATTTTTAAACTGATAAAGCACTCAATTCAAATCTTCACGAATTGCCTTTTAGTAAATAATAGTCAAAGGTCTGGAGACGTGCGCCGGTATAATTCCAAACAACCAGATAATACAATCGTTCAGGCAGCCAGGAAAGCATTCTGACCGTAAACCAAAGTAATTACCTTTATACAAATAAAAATATTATGAAAGCATTTATTGGTACAGGCCTTTTGGGTTCAAATTTTGTAAAAGCTATGTTACAAAAAGGACAACAAGTAAACGTTTGGAATAGAACATTCTCAAAAGCCCAGGCCCTCGAAACGGATGGTGCCAAAGCATATAAAGATATCAAAGATGCTGTGAAGGACGCAGACACGATCCACATCACACTAAAAGATGATGACTCAGTAAACGAAGTATTGGCCAAGGCACAACCAGCATTGCGGCCGGGAGCCATGATCATTGACCATACTACCACTTCTGCTAAAGGAGCAGTGGAACGAACCAAAACCTGGAAAGACCGTGGTTTCACCTATTTGCATGCTCCGGTATTTATGGGTCCCAAAAACGCGCTCGAAAGTTCAGGCTTTATGCTGGTTTCGGGCGATCAGGATGTAATAAGCAAAGTGGAGGCGGAACTTTCTGCCATGACCGGAAAACTCATCAACTTTGGCGCAAAGGAAGGTAAAGCTGCTGGAATGAAACTCACTGGCAATCTCTTTCTTATAACGCTTACTGCCGGCCTTTCCGATGCGCTCGCAC
>JBDTEK010000227.1:0-3106 GCA_039922575.1 Ginsengibacter sp. | reverse complement strand
TTTAAGAGTGCTTCAATTTCAGGACGAAAAGGATCCAAGTTACTTTTACCCTGGATGTTTTTATGGATTGAAGCGCTTCTTCTATTCTTTTATTTACCAGGTCGAATTCAATTTGGCAGCCAGAAGACTTTTTAAGAAAACGACCAGTTAAAAGACCTCTTAAAATAACTAAAATAAGTTGCCTATAATTTTTCTTATGTTAAGTAGAACTCATATTAAGGATAATATAATTATGAATAAAATATATAACACTTTAAGAAAGACATTTATAAATGCTTTTCTACCCTTTTATTTATGAACTGTAAAAATGGTGTTACAAGTAAATGATTTGCGGATACAATCCGGGAATTTATATTACAAGGTGCATCCTATTTAGCTGGAAAGGTTTTCCACAAAAACGACCTTTTTCTTAAAAAGTCTTCTTTCCGATTTAATTTGAAAAAAAAAATCAAAAGGTCAACAGATTAGAAAATCATCAACGATTTTGATTCATTGCTTGATTATGAGAAAAAGATTATTAAGTCAAAAAATTATAATACTTTTTTCGATTTAACTTATTAGTTTTTTATCCATAACTTAAATAAATCATTTTTTCTTTTCGTTCAATCTGCAAAAATTTTCCTGGATGATGCATAGCTATAGATTTTATAATTTTGGAATCATCGTTCGGATAATTTTATGCTCCCAATTGTAAGCAAAATATTTGCAAACAGCCTAGTTTCACCCGTAGAAATCGCGAGACAAGTATCTTGAGATTTTACTTCCCTGTAAAATTCAAATCGTTTTTGTCGTTTGAGAAAAATTCCCTCACCTAGTATTTTCTGAAATTCATTATGCACGGATTGTTCACTTTCATCTTCTGGCATCACCACTATACCTGATTCGATAGAAATATAATCTTTAAGGACTCTTAAAACTTCCTTAACTGATAACACATCGGGCGAAAAATTCAAAAAGACTCTTTTGCATAATAATGGCGTACAGGTAGAAATTGGAAAATTGCCGTCTGCAATCAGTATTTTGGCACCATGCCCATTACTTCCTAACGCCTTAAGTATTTCCGGATGTAAGAGTTTTGTTTTAAGCATAAGTTCAATTAATAGTTTTCTTTAAGTCGGGTTTCAAAAATTCATCTTCAACATATTTATGCAATTCTTTATTTTTTACAAGCGGCCCCATTAAAAATAATACAATTGAAAGCCCTATTAACGCCATAATCCCATAACCGATAAAAATTGTATCATAAGCTATTGAGTAATTATAAGTGGCCGAGAGATCCTTGACTGCAACACCAGAAAGTGATTGAAAAATCATACCCCCAAAGCCTGATCCCACGCTTGCAATTCCCCACACTGATGCAGTTGCACTTTGCGGAACTACATCTCCCGGAAAGGCCATGGTGTTGGATGAATATGCAGCGTATCCGAATCCTGCAATAGACAAAACAACTAATGCAGATGCCGCAGAATTAATCATTAAAGGCCCTAAAATAAGAGATAATCCCATTAGAGCACCAAATACACCTACAGATACTTTTCTGGCTCTTGGTACTGGCATTCCTTTCTTAATAATATATTGGGTAAACAATCCTCCTAATATGTTACCAAAGTCAGCTACTACGAACGGGAGAATCACAAACCATCCTATTTTTTCCAAGCCCCATCCATGCACATCTACAAGGTAACGGCCAATCCAAAATGTGATAAAATACCAGATGGGGTCCATAAATATTTTAGAAAGTGTAAACCAGGATACAAAACGCGTTTTCATTAATTTTAAAGGTGGTACGATTCTCGCCTTTGACTTTTTTAATGAATGTTCTGGCGTATAATAGGTAAACCAGAATATGGCAAGCCATATATAGCCCAATAGCCCTATCGTGATAAATGCTTCTTGCCAGCCATAAGCACTCCCGAGCCAAATAACTAACGGAGGAGCAATTATAGCTCCCATCGCGGCGCCACTATTAAATATACCGGTGGCCGTAGAACGCTCTTCAGGCGGAAACCATTCAGTCGTTAACTTAATGCCGGCAGGCCAGTTCCCAGCTTCACCAATACCCAATAAAGTTCTGAATATTCCAAAGTGAAGTGGCAACGTTGCTAGCGCTTGTAAAAGAGATGCGGTAGTCCAGAATGCCATTGTCAACGAATACCCTAACCTTGTACCAAGTTTATCAATTATGAAACCAGAAACTAGGTTTGAAACCATATAACCCATAAAAAAGGCAGTACCAATGTAACCAAATGCTTCATCGGAGATTAATTCACGAAGAGCACCATCAGCACTTAAATAATTAAAGGCTAATCGGTCAATGTAATTCAATATTGTTGCTACTAATGCAAATGATAGCATTTTCCAACGCATCTTTGAAGAATTTCTATCACTTGAATTAATGAGATCTTGTTTCATTAGAAAGAGTCTAAAAAATAAAAAAAAGAATTCTATTATACTTCAATTTTAAAACCGTAAGCCAACTGACTAGCTTTTGGGATTTTGACTTTCAATTCTGCTGGTAATTCAATTACTAATCCTTTGGAACTGTCATAAATCCATACTTTTCTCGCTTGATGTTGGACGTATTTTATTAATTATGAGGCAGAAAGAACGATATTTATGTATATTTTTCTACGAAAAGGGTTGTGTAATCTTATTATTCAATGAATTTAATAAACGATGGAGATCCTAAGTTTACTCCAAAACAAGAGTACTGAAATCGTTTTGATTGTTCACATGAATCAGGATCAAATCCTTTGTGAATTTAATCTGAACATCTTTCATCCCTGCCGGGTAAGTAGCATCTATTTTTGTCGCAGGACAGTATTTCTTATCAATTGCCAGTGAATAGCTACCGCTATCCAGCAAGTCCAGAAACCACTCGTTTTTATTAATTCTTTTTCTCAATACAGATAATGTGGAAATATCATTGTTCTTAACGGGAGATCGAATTCCTGCATAGTTGAGGACAGCGGCGGTAATTTCCGGCATTTCAGAAGAAGCAATATAGTAAACAAAGCCTTTCCCGTATGGATTGACATGTACCATCGGATATTGTTTTTTCCCGCTATGAATAAAGCTAATAGTGGAGCCTGAAAGTGGGATAACC
>JBDTEK010000226.1:0-6879 GCA_039922575.1 Ginsengibacter sp. | reverse complement strand
TGTCATGATGATCTATAAGTTTTATGAGTCTTCAATAGATGAACCTCCAGCAAGGGGATCGGTATTGTCCGCTTATTTCTACAAACTATTTCATGGACCTGATTTTTCATTAATAAAATATTCTACCGGTCATGCGTTCGATTTTATAAAAGGAATGCAAAAAATTATCTCTGTATTTCTTAATGATGAGGCGCCAATGAATTTAAAAAGAGAATTACAAAAAGCGAAAATATTAATCGAAAAATATCAATTGCAGATTGTTGGCCAAAAAGAAAAAGCCGAAGATCTTACCCTAAGCGAGATGCTTTCATTTGCTCATTTTATCCGCTATCATTACAAGCATAATTTTTTCGATCTTATTGAGATTTATTCACAATTAGATGCCTGGTATGGGATGGCCATGGCCGTTAAAGAGTTCAATCTTTCTTTTCCCATTTTTGTTGCTTCAGATGAACCGGTACTAACAGCAAAACAACTCTATCATATTTTATTAAAGGATCCAGTCTCATACAACGCAGCATTAAGCCAACAAAGAAACTTTATTTTCTTAACAGGCGCTAATATGGCTGGCAAAAGTACTTTTATCAAAGCGGTAGGAAGCGCTGTTTTCCTGGCGCATATCGGAATGGGGGTTCCGGCAGCATACATGGAGCTCTCTTTATTTGATGGCCTTCTAAGTAATATCAATGTGGTAGATAATATTGTAAAAGGAGAAAGCTATTTTTATAACGAGGTACAACGTATTAAAAATACCATTTTAAAAGTGACAGATGGCAGGAAATGGCTGATACTGATTGATGAATTATTTAAGGGAACCAATATAGAGGATGCCATGAAATGCAGTACTATAGTCATTGAGGGATTAATTAAAATAAAAGGGTCGCTGTTTATTTTGTCCACCCATCTTTATGAAATAAGTGATCATTTAAAATCCTACCCTAATATAGATTTTAAATATTTTGAAACAAAAGTAGTCCATGAGAAACTTATTTTCAATTATCAGCTTCGCGATGGTGTGAGCAACGACAGGCTTGGCTATTTAATTTTAAAGAATGAAAAAGTGATTGAGTTGCTGGAAAGATTGTAAGGTTCCCGGTTTTAAAACTGAATAGATTGTATGGTTAATTTAAAGAAGCGGCTTATTTTTAATTACTTGTTAGAAAAAGGTGTGTGTATTTTCAAGTTGCCCTCTGACGGCGGGGATACCAACCGAGGTAGTTCGCCTTGGACTGTGTCCCAACCGCCCTTTTTCAAAAAGAGATTGAGTTATTGGAAGGGTTGTAGAATTTAATCTTATTATAGAAGCTAATAAATAGCATATTCAACTTATGGAAGGCAATAAAAATTTTATCGTCAATACGGACTCGGGCCTTTACACAGATAGATACGAACTTGCTATGGCACAGGCTTACTTTAAATATGGCCGCCATGAAGACCATGCGTGCTTCGATTATTTTTATAGAAAGCAGCCTTATGGAGGTGGCTATGTTGTTTTTTGTGGTTTGGGTGAGTTATTGCCTGTCATTGAAAACATTCATTTTAGCAAAGAAGAAATTGACTGGCTATTCAACGAAGGTTTTGATAAAATATTTTTGGAGTGGCTGGAAACTTTTCGGTTTAAAGGTTCTATTCGTTCTATGCAGGAAGGCGAAATTGTGTTTCCATTAGAACCTTTACTGGCGGTGGATGGCAGTCTCGCTGAAGTGCAATTGATAGAAACACTGCTATTGAACTATCTAAACTTTCAATCGTTGATAGCGACCAAAGCTGCCAGGATGAGATTCGTTGCTGGCGACCGTCATTTGAGTGAATTTGGATTGAGGAGAGCACAGGGATTAGGTGGAATTTCAGCAAGCCGTGCCGCGGTTGCAGGTGGATTTGATAGTACGTCAAATGTATATGCGGCAAAGATGTATGATGTAAAAGCAGTAGGCACTATGGCGCATTCGTTTATCCAAAGTGAAGAAAATGAACTTGCTGCTTTTAGGAAATTTGCAGAAGCTCATCCTGAAAATTGCACATTACTTGTGGATACCTACGATACTTTAAGAAGTGGCATTCCTAATGCGATCATAGTTGCACAGGAAATGAAGCAAAAAGGACAGGCACTCCAGGCCGTTAGGCTTGACAGTGGCGACCTGGCCTATCTTTCTAAAAAATGCCGCGGAATGCTTGATGATGCGGGATTTGGCAAAGTGCAGATTGTAGTTTCTAATCAATTGGACGAGTATCTCATAAAAAGTTTATTGGATCAAAACGCCCCCATAGATGTATTTGGCGTTGGCACCAGTTTAGCCACTGGCCAGCCTGATGCAGCATTAGACGGAGTTTATAAGCTGAGTGAAGTAAATGGAGAGCCTAAAATTAAGTTGTCAGAAAATATTCAAAAGGTTACCCTTCCCGGAGTAAAACAGGTGTATCGCTATAAAGACGAATCGGACCATTTCATCGCTGATGCAATCGGGCTTACTGTGAATGAAGTACCGCAAAGAATGATCCATCCTTATGATAGTGAAAAAAGCATGATGCTTGACAATGCTATGGCCACACCCATGCTCAACCAGGTAATGACTAAAGGCCGGTCTTTGTTAAACAAATATGAACCCAAAGATGTTGCGGCCTATTCAATGATGCGATTACAATTACTGCCGGAGGAACATAAGCGCTTTAATAATCCGCATATTTATAAAGTGGGAGTCAGCGAGCCGTTGCACCAGCTCCGCAGTGATTTAAGAAAAAAATACTTAATCTAAATGGCCTCAGTGATCAATAAAAAACCGGGAGATATTTTTTGAGTTGGGGAAAATTTATATCAAAGTGGAAATAGCTGCTTACTTCTCATGGATAATTTGCTAAATATCCTGCATTGTTTATTACTTTGTAGAAAAGAATGAAACAAATCTTCCTTCAATACGCAGCATATAATCTTTGGGCTAATAAAATCTTATCAGATAAGGCTAATCAACTTTCAAACGATATTTTATGCAAAGAGATGGGTAGCAGCTTTGGGAGTATTTACAGCACCTTTGTCCATATCATGGATGTGGAAAGCGTGTGGTGGCAACGGTTGAAATTACAAGAACATGTGGTGTGGCCGGGAAAAGATTTGAAGGAAAATTTCGAAAGCCTTTCCCAAAAATTATTGATTCAGTCAAAACAATGGCACGAAACCATTGCAGAGGCCAATGAAAATTATTTTAGCCACGTATTCGCCTATTATAATTCTAAGAAGGAATTTTTTAAACAGCCGGTATATGAAATGCTGCTGCACCTGTTCAACCATCAAACATACCATCGTGGGCAGATAGTTACCATGATGCGGCAAAATGGTGTAAATGAAATTCCAGCTACAGATTTTATTGTTTTTAGCAGGAAGTGATATGGCTGTAATTTGGCAAATTCAAATATTGTTGAAATAATCATAAACCACTAAACGATTGGTCAATTTATTGAGTGAGCCATCAATGCTATAAGTGGCATCTAAAATATCTTCAATGAGCTTATTCATTTACAAATTATCGCCGAACCGGCTGAATCAGGAAGCGGTAAAAAGGTAATTTTATTTTCATCACAAAATTGTTCAACAGCTTTGCGAGCCCCTGGATATCTATCATTATTAAAGTCGTGGATAAAAATATAGCCACCAGGTACTAAAAGTTTATAAAAGAAACTAAGACCCTTATAAATCGGTTCGTATAAATCAGCATCTATACTAACAAAAACAAATTCGTCTTGTATATTTTTTGCTGACTCAGGAAAAAATCCTTTTATTGGGATACAATTTTTAGAATAGGGCATTAAGCTCAATACGGAATCTACAGAAGTATCTGAAAAATCTTGCGATCCGGAAGAAAATCCTTTTTTCTTTTCATTTTCCACATCTCTCTCATCAAACCCTTCGAATGTATCAAAAAGATATAAATTTCTTTCTTTGAAGTATAAATTGATATAACTCGCGAATTTTCCTTTGTAAACTCCTAACTCCGCAACATTCCCTTTTAACTTTTTATTATTAATTTCAACACTTACTAACTCCAGGGTTGCAAGTCTTACATAATCAAAATAATTTTTATTTATTTCTCTTGTTCGTTGAAGATATTCTAAAGAACTACTTAAAAAAATATTTCTCTTTTGCAAACTCTTACCCGCAAAAAAATTTATTCCTTTAGAAAAAATTTTAAACATAAAGTAGACGTTAAACTTTATTATTCAGAATCTGTTTAAATAAAAAAAGCCAAACTTAAAGTTTAGCTATTCAGCACAATATTAAATAAAATCTATTTAATTTTTCAAATTGACTAAATAATGAATAGCATCAGGAGTTAAGGCCTTATTATAAATTCTGATTTCATCAATCACTCCATTAAAATAGTAAGGATAAGGTGGATTTTCATGCTTAGCAATAAATAGATCTTGTGTGTTGGCAGTAAAGGTTACTTTTTTTTGCAGGGCACTTTTTAATTCTCCATTTACATACAGTTTGGCTATTTGACCGTCATAGGTATAAACTATGTAATACCATTGACCCTTATTAATTGGCGTAGCGTCTTTGACACCTGCTTGAGCACCTTGTGGAATATTATCTCCATATCCACCCGAAAATAATTCATGCGTTTCAATAGGAGGAGCTGACCCGCAAGCTGTAAGGAAGTCGGCAAAATATAAATGATAAAAACCGTTTACCTCATAAGTGGATCCTTTAGATAGAATGTCATTACCACCACAAGTTCCCGTGTAAAACCCATTTACATTCACTATAGCGTACATTGTTATCCTATTAGGATTTAGGCTTTGACTATTTTTAACTTGCATGTAGCTGGACATACCATCAAATAAATAAGCATTATTTGGATTACCAAACCGATCTGTAGTTTTTGTTGCATTGTTGAATATAATATTATTGTTATAGCCGCTGCCATCCAAAAGCGTTCCATTATTAAATGAATAATAAGCTATTAACCCATCTTTAAGATCATAGGGACATTCATTTATTACGGTTGTATCGTGTACAGTTATAAAAGTTGTGTCATACACCGTATGTTCTTTTGTACATGATGTAAAAGTGGTGGAAATTGATAAATAAAGGAAAAAAAGAAATCCCACCAGGAATAAGTTAACAATCTTCATAACTATTTTTTTGCGATTATATTTAATATTTCCTCCAAAATAATAATCTCAATTAGGAATCAAAATTTTTGAACGATTATTTCTGTAACAGAGCATAATTTTTTTGATGAAACTATAAAAAAAGCAGTCAGGCATTTCCCCAATTTGTCTGTTATCTATCTTCGGAATGTTTTAAATAAGTCCGTCTATAACTAAGATTAAAAAAAGTGGCTAAAGTAAAAATCGGTTTGCCTGATAAAGAATTCATTTTAAAAAATAAACAAACGAATGATCTGGCAGATTCTGTAATGTTAACTAACTATTAAAACTATGCTTAAATGTCTTAGTCAGAAAAAAATAAGCAACTATTTAAACCCTATCACCGACTTAATAGTAGGTTTTGATTTTAAGATTAAATGGTTAAGGTTTTTAATGATGCCGGGCAATTTGGTTGCCCGGTTTTTTATAATTCACCCTTCAATCCATAACCGGTATCAGCCATATTCGGAATATCTTCGGCCTTGTACAACCCTGCATCCAATTTTTTCTTCGTTTCCTCAAAAGCTTTTAGAGTAATGTCAACATCTTCATCAGTGTGCGCCGCAGTGGGTATAATTCTAAAAATAATCTGTCCCTTTGGAATAACTGGAAAAACAACCACAGAACAAAAAATATCATAATTCTCACGCAGGTCAACCACCATATTAGTAGCTTCCGGCAAGCCGCCTTTCATATATATAGGCGTTACAGGGCTGTTGGTGTTTCCTATGTCAAAACCTTTTTCTCTCAATCCTTTCTGAAGCCTGTTGACTATGTGCCACAGTTGATTTTTTAATTCCGGCATGGTTTTCAACATTTCCATACGCTTGAGCATACCGTCCACAACTATCAACGGAAGGCTCTTTGCAAATATTTGTGATCGTACATTATACCGCAAATAGTTAATTATATCTGTTGGACCGCTGATGAACGCACCTATACTTCCCATGCTTTTTACGAAGGTGCTGAAGTAGAGATCCACCTCCTGCTGACAATTTTGTTCTTCGTCTGTACCTGCCCCGGTAGCACCCATCGAACCAAATCCGTGTGCATCATCTATTAAAATTCTGAAATTGTAGGTATCTTTTAAAGCGACTATCTGGTTTATTTTCCCCTGGGTACCACTCATTCCGTATACGCCCTCAGTCAGGACCAATATTCCTCCACCGGTCTTTTCAGCAATTTTTACCGCGCGTTGCAATTGTTTTTCACAGTCTGCTACATCGTTGTGCTTGTATTTAAAAGTATGTCCCAAATGCATCCTGATACCATCTACCAGGCAAGCATGCGCTTCTGCGTCATAAACGATTACGTCATGCCGGTTTACTAAAGCATCAACACAACTCATTACTCCCTGGTATCCGAAGTTGAGCAGCATCGCATCTTCCCTACTTACAAAATCGGCAAGTACCCTTTCAAGTTTTTCATGGAGAGCCGTATTGCCACTCATCATGCGGGAGCCCATCGGGTTGCCCATTCCCCACCTTACAGCCGCTTCAGCATCTATTTTTCTTGTTTCAGGATGATTTACTAATCCTAAATAATTATTCAGGCTCCATACAATCTTTTCTTTTCCGCGGAAAACCATCCTATTGCCTAACTCACCCTCTAATTTTGGAAATGCAAAATAGCCATGAGCTTTTTGAAGATGTGCGCCTATAGGACCCGCATCTTTTTTCATCTTTTCAAAAAGATCTTTCATTTATTATGATTTATTGTTGGTTAATGTGCGCA
>JBDTEK010000225.1:0-3862 GCA_039922575.1 Ginsengibacter sp. | reverse complement strand
CATGCAAAACAGATAGCAGAAGCATTGTTGAAAAAAGATTTCACCGGCAAGATGATGCCTGTAGAAACCAATATCCTCATTTTTGAAGTAATAGAAGGTTATACGGCTAAATCCTTGGTGGCAGAATTCCTTAATTATGATATTTTAGCAATGGCTATTTCGCCTACGCAAATTAGGATGGTACTTCATTTGGACATTAGTGAAGAAATGGTGAAAAGAACAATTGAGGTTATTGGAAGGTTGTAAAGGATCAATTAAATAAAATGCTATTTAAAATAAAATTAAATCTTTTGGAAGGTAAAAAAAGTGGCAAGGTTTGCCAGCGATGAAAATAAAATCAAAATCAATTTCAGGCAGTTTACAATAAAAATAAAAAGAGCGGAAAATCAGATTGGCCACCACGCCTTTTACCAGCTGCTTCACCGTACACCTTTAGTTCCATGCGATTTTATTGCTTTCGTATAGACACAAAAAAATCCTCTCAAAAATATTGAGAGGATCATAATTATTATAAAAATTATATTTTTAAATTACCACTTATCCACTTCTTCATCGTGAAGATTAGATTCGGTTTCAGGCGGAGTATCAGTAGGTGCAGCATCTACTTCCGGAGTGGCAGCTGCGGCAATTCCTGTAGGCCTTTCAGCTTCATCTGCTTTTTCTTCAGAAGGAATTTCCTTTACTTCTTCGTGAGAATCTTCCTTCTTTTCTTCGGAAGGACTCTCTTTCTTTCCTTCATTAGAACCTCCTTCAAAATTCTCTGAATTTTCATGATTGAAAGCATCAAAATCAAAATCAGGCATCAGATCAGTCTTTACAAAATCTATTGCTTCGGTCATCCCTTTGAGGAATTTATTAAAGTCCTCTTTGTAAAGAAATATCTTGTGCCTGTCGTAACCATCCTCATTAAATTTTTTACGGCTTTCCGTTATAGTTAAATAATAATCGTTACCACGGGTTTCTCTTACATCAAAAAAATAAGTCCGTCGTTTACCTGCTCTAATTCTCTGACTGTAAACACTTTCCATTTTTTTGTCATTATTTTCGTACGCCACTTTCTAAAATTTTTATAAGGTTTAAATCATCTTCTATCCGGGCAAAGATAAAATTGTTTTTGGATTGACAAAATAAATGCGTGGCCAGGATTGCCAACCCTGGAAAAAGTATTTGTAAATACCAGGATGGATTTATTGTGGTTGGCAACCTTTCTTACTTCGCATTTTTTTCCTGTTCCTGTTGATGACGGTACATTTCGGCATAAGTTCCATTTAATTCAAGCAGAGATTGGTGAGTTCCCTCCTCGGCGATTACACCATCTTTTAATAAAATGATTTTATCAAAACTAAATAATGAAAATATGCGGTGTGTAATTATAATCGCGGTTTTTGCCTGCAGATAATTATACAGATTTGAAATAATTTCATTTTCCGTTTTGGCATCCACAGCGCTAAGGCAATCATCAAAAACAACTATTTCATGATCTTTTATCAATGCGCGCGCAATGGAAATCCTTTGCTTTTGGCCGCCGCTTAAAGTAACGCCTCTCTCCCCTATCCTGGTCTGATACTTTTCAGAAAAAATTTCTATTTCTTTTTCTACCGCAGCATTGGCAGCAGCTTCCATCACCTTTTCTTCACTCACATTTTCCAATGCGAAACCAATATTTCCTGATACAGTATCACTAAATAAAAAAACATCCTGAGGTACGTAACTTATTTGCGAACGCAACGTTTTAAGATCAATGTCTTTTATATTCGTTCCGTCATAAAGGATTTCTCCTTTTTGAGGATCATACATTCTCAACATCAACTGAGCGATAGTAGATTTTCCTGAGCCGGTTTTTCCTATGACAGCCACCTTCTCTCCACGTTTTATTTTAAGTGTGAAATTTTTTATAGCGTGAATCCCCGTATGCGGATAAATAAAATCCACGTTCCGGAATTCAATATTCCCTTTTAGTATCATTTTTTTTGCTTCTGGTTTGTTTTGAATAGCAGGCTCAGTCTGCATAAATTCATTTATCCGTCGTTGTGAGGTAGCTGCTCTCTGTACCATGCTCGCTGTTAGTCCTATGGCGCTTACCGGAAATGTAAGTAACAAAATATACATTACAAATTCACCTATCACACCAATATTAATACTGCCATCTATCACATAAAAACCGCCAATCATAATAGTAAGCAGTGTGCTCAGGCCAATCATTAAACCCATAGAAGGGAAATAAATGGCTTCCGTTTTAGCAAGTGAAACCGCGTTATTTCTATATTCTTCACTATTTTTTTCAAAGAAACCAAGCATGGCTTTTTCCTGGACAAACGATTTGATCACTCTTATTCCTGAATACGATTCCTGCGCATTAGTAGTAAGATCGGAAAGCAGCGATTGAATTTTATCTGCTTTGCGGTTGATAATCGTATTTACATAATAAATGGTGATGGCCAGAATTGGCAAAGGCGCTAAAACATAAAGGGTCAATTCTCTATTTTCATTGAACATATAAGAAACAGAAAACCCGATAGTAGCGGCAAGGTTGATAATATACATAATCGCCGGACCGGTATAACTTCGAACTCTGCTTACATCCTCGGAAATACGGCTCATTAAATCGCCCGTATTATGCGTCTTATAAAAGTGAGTATCCAACTGCTGATAATGTTTAAATATTTCATTCTTCTGCTCAAACTCAATGTGACGGCTCATTACAATGATAGTCTGCCTCATCAAAAACATAAATATTCCGCTAATGAGCGCCAGTACTAAAAGAATGATTCCGGAGTATAAAATCTTGGTTTTAAAAGGAGTTTCTTTTTTGTCAAGGCTTTTTATGAATCCACTGATAATCGGGTCATAGTGGGTAGTTACTTTCGGATTGACCAGTGTGGTTTCCTGTTTCAAACTTATTTCTACTGTATTTAAAACGTATTTGGTAACCTGCGGTGCAAGAATTCTAAAGTAATTAGAAAGCACGGTAAATACAATGCCGAGGATGAACAGCCATTTGTATTTTCTGAAATATTTATTTAAAGATCGTAAAGGAAACATAGTTTTATTTCGCTGCCAAAGTGGGATTGCACAAAAGTAGCATAAAGAATTTTTTGGTAATGGTTATTATATCCGCATATCAGATTGAAGGCAGTAGGCACTCGGCCCACAGCGAGCCGTCAGAGTGGTGTTCAAGCATTTTTAATGATCAAGTTTTAATACTAATTCTGCAGGAAACTAAGCCAACCTTAGTAGAAATTATGGATTGTAATACTTTCCACCTTATCACCTTATTTTAAATTATCTATAAAATGTCACTATTGTCCGACAAAATTGCTGAAAGTCTTTACCAGACCATATCGCCTCACCCCTACCCCTCTCCTCACGGAGAGTGCCTTTAAGTCGGGCAATAATGTATGAAAATTGAATATAACCATTTGTACACTCATATTATTTTTACAACCTTACTTCTGGCAGTAGAAACCAAAGATGTCATTTGCTATAGAAGATGAGAAATTTATCAAATTTTACTAAAAAATTTTGGAAAAAATAAGGTGATAAGGTGGACTTTTTTTTGAAGAAACAATGCTGCTAAGGTTAAAGCAGCCATTTCAATTATTAGAAAGAAATTGTGGATCAATTAAATTTATAGTAAACGCTTAGTATATGCTATTCTTTGTTGCGACTAAGTGCCGACAATTTTGAAATCCACCGAACTTTTTGTGCTGTTTATCGAACTTTGCAGGGGATTAATTTGTGAATCTTTTCAGCCTGGAAAATTTACTGATTTGACGCCTGCGCAATATGGCGAAACGATGTTAGGTTGCTGAACCAGGTTATAGACGCGGTTTTAGCTCCAGAGGAGCGGCATATCAGTAGA
>JBDTEK010000224.1:0-6233 GCA_039922575.1 Ginsengibacter sp. | reverse complement strand
CGCTTTCCGGAAGATTTTATGTTTGAATTATCGGAAACTGAAATAGAAACAGTGGTATCACAAAATGTGATACCACATAAAAAATACTTGGGTGGCGCGAAGCCATTCGCATTCACGGAAACAGGAGTTGCTATGTTATCAAGTGTATTAAAAAGCCAGAAAGCTGTTGAAATGAATATTGCTATCATGCGTACATTTATAGCTTTGCGAAAAGTAGCCGCAAATTATAAAGAAGTGATGCAAATATTGACTGATCTGCGAAAGCAATACGATAGCCAGTTTACAGAGCTTTACAATGCATTGTCAAAACTTATTAACCCTCCACAAGGGCCGAGAAAACGAATAGGATTTAAATCGGATGAACTCTGACAGTCATCTCACATCAAGTCAATTTACTCATCGTTTTGAGCAATATTTTGCAGGTACGATTCACTAAAATAAAAGCCTTACAGCTCTACTGGCAAACGGAAATCACCATTACCAAATCAATGAAGCATTGACAAAATGAAGTTGCTTTTGCATTGCATATAAATGCCCTGATATAATCCAAATTCTTTTGATATACCCCGCCGGAGGCATTCTTACTGTTTTAAAAATTCATTTGTTTTTTAGATTCCGTTTTAAACTTTACTATCAAGTCAGTTATTTAAATAAAGGGAAAGAAAATCACCGAAAAAATTATAATTTAAATGTCCGCATATCCGATAATATTTATCAGATGTAGCAGGGTAGGGGAGTTTTTTAAGAAAACGGCCGTTTAATTAACCCATAGAAATTAGTATTATTAATCCGACGATTGATAATCCTTTTGGTCGTCTTTTTAAAAAAAAAGCTGCAAAATAATTATAAAGCGTTTAAGTGTATATTTAACCAACACTGCTCTATTTGTTACTGGTTCCATGCTTAAAGCAGTTTTCCAATAGGAATGGCGGTCAAATGACATATGTTGATGCAGAATTCTGAGCGATAACTTATTAAACAGCCAACAGAAACACCGTTTTTCACTGTTAGGCCGAAAGGACTGGAAGGCTAAAATAAAAGGTTGAACCCTCTCCAACCATACTTTCAATCCAGATTTTTCCGCCATGGCGTTGGATAATTTCTCGGGCCACGTAAAGGCCAATACCTAACCCGGAAAAAGTGCCAGAAACACCGCTTCCCCGAAAAAACCGTTCGAAAACCTTTTCTCTGTCGGCTGCAGATATACCGATTCCATAGTCCTGTACACTAGTAATTACCTCATCACCTTCCCTGCTTATAGTGACATTTATCGCCCCATTCTCTGTCGAATATTTAATGGCATTTAGAATAAGGTTTATAATAACCTGTTCTATGCGGTCGGCATCAGCATTCACCATAACTTCCTTTATACCTGCATGAAGGAATATTTCCCGCGATTGGTTTGTTAGCTTTAGGTTCCTGACCGCTCCATCAATAGAGCTTACATAGTTATAGTTGGCCTTGTTCATTTCAAGCTTTCCTGACTGTACTTTAGATATATTCAGAAGGTCGCCGATAAGCCGTGAAAGTTTATCGAGCTGCCCTATCGCCCTTTTTAACAAAGTCGTTACATTGCTGTCCTTGATAGACATATCCAGCACCTCAAGTGTAGCCCGTGCTACTGTTATCGGGGTCTTCAACTCGTGGCTTGCCATAGCCATAAATTCATCCTTAAAACCATTAAGCTCACGCAATTTTTTCGTTACCAGCTCTTTTTGACGTTCAATTTCCACCCTTTCCGTAATATCTCGCGCAATCTTAGAGGCACCGATAATCTTTCCTCTGCTCACCACGGGTGATACAGTCAGCGATATGTGGATATCAGAACCGTCCTTCCGCTTTCTCACCGTTTCAAAGTGGCTGATCCTTTCTCCGCTGCGGATCTTGTTGATAATGTACGTCTCTTCATCAAGCCTCGACTCTGGAATGATGATAGAAATATGTTTATTTATTACTTCTTCGGCCGTAAAACCGAACATGTTTTCCGCGCTTTTATTCCAGCTTGTAATTATCCCATCGATGGTCTTGCTTACTATTGCATCATCAGATGAGTCGATGATTGCAGCCAATAACGCCTGGTTCTCTCCAAACGTGTCTCCTTGAGGTGTCGTTTCAGCCGGTTTTGTCTTTTGCTCCAGGTCACTTTGTGCCGCAGCATAAGAGGGGTCTATATCGCTTAATTGATCATGCATTCTTTAAATCTAACCGTACAAGATAATTGTTTTGATTTTACTGAGCACATTTAAATTTAAAGTGAAACGAACCATAATTTAAAACATCAGAAATACTTGTTTCTAAGAAAGAATTTATAAAATATTGTCTATTATCTTTTAAATAATGCGCAAATATAAAAAGCCTAATAAGCCTGTAAAAAATTAAATAAAACACAAAAGATAAGGGATTACGTGCTGCTCAGCATGATTGAATATTATATTGCGAATTACTTTTTAATAAAACGGTCGTTTAATTAAATAACTTAACTGCTAATAAGCTAATCAACAAAGTGCAAACTGCCCAAAGACCAATTTTTTTTTGATATCCACTCACATAAGAGCCTTACATCTCTCTTGGTAAACAGAATCACCTTTACCAAATTAATGAAGCAGAAAAAATGAAGTTGCTTTTGCATTTCATTAATGCCCTGATATAATCAAATTCTTTTGAAAAAAGTAAGCCTGCTTTTTAATTTTGGATTTTATTCTCCAGCCAATATGAGTTTACAATTATTTATAAATATTATAACCATGTAGTGTTTTGCATAATTCGGAATTAATATAAACATTTTAAAAAGAATATTTGAATTTATCCAAAAAAAATAGAAAATAATTTCTAAATTAATTTACTTTTGCAAATAGCAACAAAACCTATAAAGTTTTCCAACTTTTTATTTTTAAAAAGGCTGTTGTCAAATCCATTACTATCCTAAACCATAGTTTGCTATCCCGGAAAAAAATACACGACACATTTATGGTGCCGTTTGCAATTTATCTATTCAATCTTAAAACTTTACAAAATGAAATTTTTTACAAAAAACGTAACCAGCACAAAAATTACGTTGCTGGCGGCTTGTATGGCTCTTCTATTCATTTTTGCTGGATGCAAAAAAGGAAATCAAACTCCACAACTTTCAATTACCACGGTGGCTTCCGGACTTCCCGGTATCATGGGGATTGATGTTGATCATCATGGAAATATATGGGTATCTGAAGGTGGTACCGATAATCCTAGTAAGGATCCTAAAGCAAATACTCACAAAGATGATGGAAAGGTGGTGGTGATAACGCCCAACGGAAAACAGTATGATGCAATTATCAACCTGGAATCCTACATGAATGTTCATTCCGGTGAATTACAGGGAACTGTGCATATTTTATTGGATGGAAATATGCTGTATGTTTTATCAGGGGATCATTTATACAGGGCTAATATTTCGCACTTTACACCAGGCGACAAACCTATGGATGCAAGGAAAATTCCTTCTGAAGATATTGCTTCAGTTATTTCTTCAATTCCTACACCAAATAACCCGGAAAATGATTCGCATCCTTACAATCTTACCAAAGGCCCGGATGGAGATCTTTACATTACTGATGCTGGAGCTAATGCAATTGTGCATCGCATGGGCCCGAACCATTATTCTATACTTGCTGAAATTCCACCAGTGAAAAATCCTCTTTTTAACCCGGATGGTAGTGGATTAGGTGGCCCCACAGTTCAGCCAGTACCAACTTCTATCAAATTCGATGGCAGAAATTTTTTGGTTACTACCTTAACAGGATTTCCGTTTCCTGCAGGGCAATCTATTATTTATAAGGTTTCAATGTCAGGAAATGTCTCAATTTATCAAAAAGGATTTACGATGCTTGTTGACCAGGCAGAAGGCCATTTTACTAATCATGTCGCTGTTCAGTATGCCTCCTCATTTAGCCTAGCTTCCGGCTATGCGCCCAATTCAGGAGCACTTCTATGGGTAAATGGTTCAACTTCTACTTTGCTTGCAGGTGGGCTTAATCAACCTGTGTCAATTAAGCAAGTGGACTCCTATACATGGTATGTAACATCACTCGGCGATGGATCAGTTTTAAAAATTAGTTACTATTAAATCGAAGCAAAAAAGTTATACATATAAAGGAATGAAAGAGCAGGTTATCTTAGGAAAGCCTGCTTTTTTATTGACGAATGATATAGTGGAGTTTCATGTGTGCGACAAAAACTTTTTATTTGGCAATTCGCATTCTTCTTTACAAATGCCCTGAATTACAAACGCAAATACACATGGGGTATCAAATTTTAGCAACATTTCTGTAATGGTACAAATTATAGGTAGTCTTAATGTGAGCAAGGAACCGAAACGATAAGGTATTATTTAAAACTGGATGTTCGTGAGTCATTTTTGTTTGTTTAGTTGTTTCGTTAGAGTGGGAAGAGAAAACACAAGAAAAATTTACCAAGGACAATTTAAACAAACTATCTCAGGTCTATATACCTCTTAAATAAAATTGATTAGAATATTTCAAAACAAAGAATATTCTTTTGCCAGTTTAATCAGTTCTATCATATTGGTTACATTAAGCTTTTTGAAAATGCGGAATTTATGGGTAGAAACGGTTGAAAGTTGGAGATTAAGTAAGTTACTCATTTCTTTAGTTGTTTTTCCCTGGAGCAGATAAGCTAAAATATCCATCTCTTTGGTTGATAAGCTATCAAAAGGATTGCCTGATGCCTGAATGTCATTGTTATCCTCTGACCGGATTTGTTCACTTGTATAAATTTTACCCTCAAGCAACGTTGCTACAGCATGCAGCAATTCAGTGTTCTTAGCTTCTTTAGATAGAAAACCTTTTACCCCGGCTTTCAATAATTTGCCTGCATATATTTTTTCAGAGGCCATACTGTAAATTAATATTTTAAGACTTTGATCCCTCGCTAACAGATTACTGATAATATAGAAAGTATCGGTATTTGGCATCTGAAAATCCAAAATAAGCAAGTCATACCGGAACAGTTTTATTTTTTCGACTATTTCATTTCCATTTTCTGCTTCGTCAATTGTTACATGGGAATAGTCTGCTTCCAGCATTAGCTTCACACCCAAACGCACTATCGAATGATCATCAGCTACTAGAAATCGCATAGGTAATATTTAAAAAATTGACAGAAAGAGTGTCATTTTTAATCAAATTTTAATGCAGGACCTTACGCATGCGATGTGACAGATGTTCTGACCAATATAATTAAACTATTACAAATGTACGATCGGGATAAAATCCAATACTACAAAATCTTATCTCTTTGTATAACCCTGGTTTTTGTTTTAAAATCATATAATTATACCTTTTGATAGCTTCTTCCGTATTTCTTCCATTAAGGTTTACCTGGATAACCTAAAACCTCCCTTGCAGCATAAGCAGCATCGGATAAAGAATTAACACAGGTCATAAATGAAGCATTTCCATTCCTAAAGTCGTACAGGGGAATCATAACTACCACTGAAACATCATAATCCGGGTCGTATGCCATTAAATTGAGACAACCGAGCCGCGCACCACTGTGACCATAGCCAATATTTTTTACATAAACACATCCCAATCCATAATCTGGATTGGCGGCTGAAACGTCTGTTTGCATTAATCGGATGGTAGCTGGTTTTAACACATTCTGCCCCTTCATTAGTGTACGAATAAATTTATTTAGTTGCTCCATTGTTCCGTAGCCATTACCTTCTCCAATTTGCGCTGTTAAATTATACTTATCATATTTTTCAGGCCCTGTTGGTTCAATCATGGTACTAATAATATGCGGATCGGGAAGGCTAATGTCGGTTGCAAGGACTGGAAAATGTATTTTTGAGAGTGGTACGGACGCGTTATGCCCTATAATATAATCTTCCATATAATCTGCATACGTTTTATCGCTGCCGGCTTTTTCGCTGTAGACTCTTTTAATAATTTCCGCCAAAATTGAATAGCCTGTATTACTATAATGATAACCTTCGCCAGGCTTGAAATAGGAGAGGTGTTTCTCTGTTAATAATTTAACCATTTCACTGGTAGTAAACTGGTGCGTGGGATTGGATTTGTGAATGGATTGGGAATAACTCAAACCATTGTACCCCGGTACCGGATCATTGTCTACATCAAAAATACCAGCAGCATGTTGCAGAATCTGTTCAATTGTTATCTCATTTTTATAAGGAAAATCCCAATCAGCAATGGCAGGAACATACGGTGTAT
>JBDTEK010000223.1:0-27186 GCA_039922575.1 Ginsengibacter sp. | reverse complement strand
GTAGCCAGTTGTAATTTTTTACGTAACCGGTATCGCCCTATTTCTACGCCGCGAACGGAAATATTCATCAATTGTGCTATTTCTTTTGTAGATAAATTTAATTGCAGGTAGGCGCAAACTTTAAGATCTGTTTTTGATAGTATGGGATGCCGGTTTTTTATTTTCTTTAAAAAATCATTATTTACTTCATCGAAATGAGAAGCAAACTGGTCCCAATTGGAATTGTTTTTTTCGATGTCATTTAATAATTGAAGCGTCTTTTTTACATCCTGATTGTTGGAATTCTTTTTATATAAAATCTGTAGTTCATCTTTTACTTTAGTCAGTGCGTCCGTTCTTTCTACAATGTGCAATGTGGCATCGGCAAGCTCTTTATTTTTGAATTTTACCTCGTTGGCCAACTTTTCATTTTGAAGTTTAATGATTTCTTTCTCATTTTTTTCTATCATTAACTGATGCAGGTCTTTCAATCTCTTTTGTTCTTTTTCAAATTTTATTTGTTGTAAAAGGAGTTTTTTCTGTTGAAGTTTATAAAAGAGGTACAGGAGAAATAAAATGATAAAAACGTAAATCAATTTTGCCCAAATAGTATAATACCATGCGGGCTCTACTACAAATTTATAAGACGCTGTTTCTGATTCGTGGCCAAGGTTATCATGTGCTTTTATATTAAAAACGTATTTTCCTGAAGGAAGATTAGTATAATCTTTTTCCATTTTAGGCGACCATTCGCTCCAGTGCTCATCATACCCTTCCAGTTGATAGCTGTATTCTATATTTTTTTGTAAACCATAATTTGGGGAACTGTATTCAAAATGAAAAGAATTGAAACGATTAGGTAATCTCAAGATATCTTTTTCACTTTGGCTGTAAACAACATTCTGATTTTGAAAATGCCCCCCAAAAAGAAGGCTATCACTTTTTCCAATAGCTTTTACTTCACCTAATAAAACTTTTAATTGAAATTCGTTGGCCGCATATTTTTCAAAGTTTAAATGGATGACACCTTTCTCAGATCCAATAAAAATATTTTCATTATTGTAAGGATAAATATTTTCGAATCCTGATAATATCTGACCCGTTAATTCAGGAAAGAAAGTGATGGTATATGGTTGCTTTTCATTATTTCTATTTAATACGGCTACCCCTATTTTTTTGCCACTGCAAAACCAAATGTTTCCTTGGCTATCTTCTTTCAGATACCTTACTGCCATGTTTTTAAATACAGGAGTTAGAAATGCAGATGGAATAAATTTTCCCGAGGTATTATCAAATTCATAAATGCCATTGGTAGTAGCGAAAACAACTCTGTTTTTTATCTTGAAAACGTAATTTTCCAGTGTGGCGGGCAATCCATTTTTTTCTGTGAATAATTGAGCTGTATAAGAGCGATTATTGGGGAAAAGTTTGATACGATAAATTCCGCGATATGGGTGAGATGCCCATATCTGATCATTATTATCAATGGCGATAAACCGGAAAGACTCATGCAATCCAACAAAAGCGCCTTTATTTGTAAAATGATTTTGATCGTAGCCGAGCATCTGCAATCCCGTATAAGTTCCCACCAAAATACTACTTGCAGGCAATACGGATGTTGTTGGAACAAATAACCAGCAACCGTTTCCGGTAGCTACAGGAGAACTTTTAAAATTTGTAATAGAAAAAACACCATCGTTATGCCCCATCAAAAGTTGCTGGTTTACTTCTTCTATGCGCCATACTTCGCCTGAAGTATTGTTGATTTGTGTAAAGTCACCTTTTGAAAAACTCAAGTCTTTGTTCAAATTATTTAAAGGAGCCGAATAGGCTCCATCTGATGTGCCTATGAAAAGATGATTCCCAAAAATAATAGTAGAGAAACCGGAAAGCTCATTTGCTTTATTTGGTTTTATGTATTTAATGGCTGAATTATACGCTATAAAAGAAATTCCATTATTTAATCCGGCCCATAGGTTTTGATCTTTATCCAGGAAAACACATAGCACATTATTATTTTGAAGCCCTTCTGAAGTGGATATTTTCTGAATATTATTTCCTTTAAAATCAAGGATCAAGCAACCCTGTGAAGTGGTTCCGGCTACAAATTCTGTTTCATTGATGCGGGCAGAAGTATAGATATGACTGATCGAAAGGTCACTTAATGAATTTATAGGTTTGGTCAACGAATCTTTGTAAAGGTGGAAGAATCCGTTTTTCTTGCTTGTTAATAGAAAACTATCTTCTCCTGTTTTGATAATTCCTGAAAGCTCAATATCGCCACTTGTTATTTTTTGATTATTTAGAGGGTACCAGCTATTGTTTTTAAATTCAAAAAGACCTGTATTTCTATCATATGCAAAAAGACGGTCACCGGATTTTTTCATATATTGCCATCCAACTTTGGGTAAATAAACTTTTATACTGTTATTTCTATATTCAAAGATTCTGTCGGAGGCGTGGAAGAAAACAGATTCATTGAAAATTTCAATTCTCCATATATCAGCAAAAGTGTTTTGATGTGACGGAATGCGATTTATCAGAGAAGTATAATTTAAAATGCCATTTTGGTTGGGAGAAAAAAAACCGATTTCGCCCTGGCCACCTACAAATATTTTCCCATCAGGTGCTACAGCCAGCGAACGCATAATTGTTTTATTAGGCTGTGGATATATTTTCCAATAATTTCCATCAAAAGTTACTAAGCCTTCGTTATTGGCAAAATACATGATTCCTTCTTTATCCTGGCTTATACACCAGGTTTGGCTGCCAGCGTGAAAATCATTTTTACTATAATTGATAATTTCAGGAAGCCCCAAAGTATTTTGTGCAGATGAAGGGAAAAAGCAGGTTGTCAATAAAAAAAACAGAAAGCAGCTGATTTTCATAAAATAAAGATATTGTTTTCTTTGATGTAGTAATGATGTAGTTCATTCTCTACGTAATATTCAGTAATCTCATTTGTTTGATGTAGTATAGATGTAGTCATTTATTTTTGGTTAAAGCATTGTTAACTTAAATTTGATTTTGCATTTAATCAAAAAATAATATTCCCTAACTTAAAAATCTGCATATGAAAAAAATCCTTCAAAGAGTTTGCCTTCCTTTAATCATATTTTTGATTAGTACAGTTTCCTGGGCGCAAAATAAATTCGTAACAGGAGTAGTTACCGATGAAAATGGAAATAGTGTTGCCGGAGCTTCGATTACTGCAAAAGGAACTACTATCGGAACTTCCACCAATGAAAGTGGCGGGTTCACTCTTTCTATCCCCGTATCAGTAAAGTACCTGGCTGTTTCTGCGGTTAATTTCTCCGGAAAAGAGGTTCTTATATCGGAGAATCCAATGGCGATAGAAATAAAAAGTACTGCAAAAGATTTGACAGAAGTTATAGTGGTTGGTTATGGAACGCAAAAAGTAACTAAAGTATCTGGCGCGATCTCTACCGTAAAGGCGGCCGATATCGAAAGGCTTAAGCCTGTTCGGCTGGAAGAGGCTTTGCAGGGGCAGGCTGCCGGTGTCACCGTTATTGATGGTGGCTCGCCCGGATCCAAGCCGACCGTGCTCATAAGAGGTATTCCCTCATTTTCCGGTACGGATCCCTTAGTGGTTATTGACGGTATCCAACAAACGCTGGATGACCTGAATGCGATCAATGCCGCTGATATCCAATCTATCAGTGTATTGAAAGATGCCGCTACTACCGCTATATATGGAGTAAAAGGTGGAAATGGCGTGATAGTGGTTACCACCAAAACTGGTAGAAAAAATCAAAAAAGTGAGATAAATGTAAGTGCTAATTATGGCATGCAGGAAGTAGTCAAAACCATTGGCGTACTCAATGCATCGCAATATGGCGCTATTATCAATGAAGGAAGTGTGGCCTCCGGGGGCAATATCAAATTCCCTGACCTATCAGTTTTGGGCAAAGGAACAAACTGGCAGGATGAGATATTTCATCAGGCACCTATACAAACTTATAACGCTAGTGCAAGAGGCGGTAGTGATAAAATGACCTATTTTGTTTCAGGCGGGTATCTTGATCAGGATGGGATCGTAGGAGGAGGATCCAAATCAAACTTTAAGAGGGCCAATGCTACAGCTAACCTGGATTTTGATCTTTCCAGTAAATTAAAATTAATTCTGAATACCAGCTTTGTGAACATAAAAGGACAGGGAGTACAGGAAAATTCATTCAACTCTATTATAGGGAGCGCTTTGAACTTTGATCCTACTGTTCCTGTAAATAATACTGATCCGGATATAGTAGGAAAATACGGATATAGTAATCTGTTGTTATCAGAAATCTTTAACCCTCTTACCAAATTAGATAATACCTATAATGTTTCTAACGGGAATAAATTATATGGAAAGATAGAATTGCAATATAAGGTAGTTAAGAACGTGATGCTTACTACCCGTTTTGGTTATACTGACTGGAATCAAACCGGTAAAAGCTTTACCCCGTTGGTTTTCTATGGCCCGTTAAACGTTGAGAACACTATGAATGCCGATGGATCAACAATTGCTGGTAAGCACAACAGTGTAGGTGAAAATAAAAACACTGCTGCCAGTTTTACATCTGAGACTTTTGCCAATTATAATTTTAAAGTAAATAATGATCATAATTTTGAAACCGTAGCAGGTATCTCATTTGCGAAAAGCAGTGGAGATGCCATCAATGCTTCAAGACAGGATGTACCTTTTAATTCATGGACTTTTGCTGATTTAACTTCTGCTACCGGTACTAATACAGCAACTAATACTTCAGCTTATACTGCCGGAAATTCTCAATATTTCAGGAAAAATGCTTCTTACTTTGGAAGAGTGAATTATGATTACAAATCAAAATATTTAGCATCATTCACAGCACGGCGCGATGGCTCGTATGCATTTGGCCCTGCAAATAAGTTTGCTGATTTTTATTCAGGCTCTCTTGGTTGGGTTGCTTCCAATGAGGATTTCTTTAAATCTGATGTTATTAATTATTTAAAAATAAGAGGCAGCTATGGTACCGTTGGTAATGAAAATGTAAGCCCGCAATTTGTAAGTATTTCCACCGGCGGCCCAAGTTATGGGAGTACTGCTAATAGCAACGGCTATACTTTTGGGAATACTTTTGTTCTGGGTTCTACAGTAGCTTCCTATAGAAATGATGCTTTGGCGTGGGAAAAGCAAAAGCAATTCAATATTGGTTTTGATGTAACCTTTTTCAAAAATAAATTCTCTTTAACTGCAGATTATTTTGATAAAAAAGTAAGCGGTTTATTATTTACTCCTTCTGTTTCACTCTATCTTGGAACCGCAGCTATCCCTACTGCAAATATAGGGTCCACCAAAAGTAGCGGGGTAGATATGACGTTTGGCTACAACGATAATATCAGCAGGAATTTATCAATCAATTCTTCACTTACCTTCACCTCTTCTACTAATTTAGTTACTGCGACCAATAGTGATGGTACGGCAATTATTAATGGAGGAAGCTATTTTAACGGGCAATCGCAAACTGCCACCAGATTTCAAAAAGGATTTACTCCAGGTTATTTTTATGGATACAAAACTGATGGCTTGTTTCAAACCCAGGCCGATGTAAATAATTATACTGTGATAAGTCCGGTGACGAAACTACCTGTAGTGCTTCAGCCAAACGCACAGCCTGGCGACATACGTTATGCAAATACAAATGGGGATACATTGCTGAATGCTGCAGACCAAACAAAAATTGGTGATCCCTTTCCTAAGTTTACTATGGGCTGGAACGTAGGATTAAATTTCAAAGGATTTGACCTGAATATATTTACTTATGCTTCAATCGGAAATGATGTTTACAGAGCTTTTGAAAGAAATGCTAACTTTTCCAATAAATATGACGGCGTTTTAAACAGGTGGACAGGTGAAGGATCTACTAATGATGCGAGAGACCCAAGATTCACGTTCGCTGATGTGAATAGTAATATCAGGGTTTCCGACAGGTATATTGAAGATGGTTCTTTTGTGAAGATCAAGAATATTGTATTGGGGTATTCCTTACCAAAATCGTTGATCAGGCAAAGCAAAGCATTCAATAATGTTCGCGTATATGCCCAGGTCAAAAACGCTTACACATTCACTAAGTATTCCGGTTTTGATCCTGAAGTTCCGGGAGGAATTTTAGATACCGGTGTGGATCGTGGTAGTTACCCACAGGCCAGAACCTATTCTGTAGGCATTGATTTAAAATTTTAAATTCCAACCCAAAAAAAATAAAAAATGAAAAATAGTATTAAGATAATAAGCCTGTTCTTTTTTATTATCGTATTTTCTTCCTGTAAGAAATGGGTTGAGTATAACCCTCACCAGGATTACAAGATAACCGATCTTGATTATTTAAAATCTGAAAGCGATTACAGAACAATGGAGGTAAGTGTTTATACGCCTCTTCAATGGCTTAACCAGGATGTAGTTGTTTCTGATATTGCGTCAGATAATTCTGTTGCAGGCGGTGAAAATGCTTCCGATGTGTTGAATTTACAACACATAGATGATTATACAGTTACCTCCGATAATGGCACTCTGGCCGATCTTTGGAAATCAGCTTATGAAGGAATCAACAGGGCAAATTACCTGACTCAATACAAAGACAAAAATCCTGCAGGGCAAACTGTAACTTTTGCAGGAAAAGATGCTCTTTATGGTGAGGTATATTTTTTAAGAGCTTATTATTATTTTGACCTTGTAAAATTCTTTGGCGATATTCCACTTTTTACAGATAAAAGATTGGGAATTACGGATTCAAGATCATTGAAAAGATCACCTAAAGCAGATGTTTACAAACAAATAGAACTGGACTTAACCAATGCAATTGCAGTATTACCGACTACACCGGCTCAACCTGGAAGAATTACCAAATATGCCGCGCAGGCTTTGCTTGGCAAGGTTTATCTATATGAAAACAAATTTGATGCTGCTGCAGCTATGTTAGAAAATGTAGTGAATGGGCCTTTCAGCCTCGTTCCGGATTTTGCAAGCATCTTTTTATCTTCAGGTGAAAACGGCCCTGAATCTGTTTTTGAAATTCAGTATTCTAATCTGTCTCCTTATTATAACTGGGGTGGGGCCACGAGAGGACAGGGAAACTATGCGGTGCAGCAATGTGGTATAAGAGGAATACAGGGTACGAGCCCTTTTGCAGCCGGATGGAGTACTAACCTACCTACACAGGATCTTGCAAATGCTTACTCAGCAGGTGACCAGAGGAAAGCTGCAACAGTATTGGATATTGATAAATATATTGTTGCCAATCCTTCTTTTTTCAACGGTTTTTTCCCATCTACCGATCCGGGATTTGCTACCAATCCTGCATACCAGGTGGCTCCGTTTAAAAATACAGGGCTGTATGATATGAAATATCAGCCACGCAAAGGACAAACTTCTGGTCAGATAGAATTGAATTATTTGAATAATTACAGAACCATCCGTTTTGCAGGCGTACTGTTGATGGCAGCTGAAGCCAATAACAGAAAATCCTCTCCTGATGATGGAAAAGCACAGGGATATTTGAATAAGGTACGCCAACGTGCTTTTGGTGATCAGCTACATAATATTACCGCCACCGGAAGCGCTCTCACCCAGGCAATATGGAATGAACGCAGGCTGGAACTGGCTATGGAAGGAGACAGATTTTTTGACCTCGTGAGAACAGGGCAGGCAGCCGCAAAAATTACCGGTTTTAAAGTTGGAAAAAGTGAAGTATTTCCTATTCCACAAGATGAAGTTACTATTTCAGGATTGACACAAAATCCCGGTTATTAATATTCAAAAAACTAAAAATAGAAAACATGAAAAAATTAAAATATGTCATTAGCTTTTTGTTTGTTACTGCAATTATTTCAGGTTGTTCCAAAACAAAGAATGATGATATTTCATTTGTAAAAACTGCAACTGCGCCATCAGATGAATCGACAAAATTTGTTATTGCACAGGATAACTCTGGCATGGTAACCATTACACCAAATGGGGCAGGAGCGGTTTCTTATGATGTATATTTTGGCGACACTACAAAGGCGCCTGTAAATGTGATAGCAAGCAAAAGCGTGGTTCACCAATATGCCGAAGGAAGCTATACTGTAAAAATGGTTGCAAAGGGTATGACAGGGCAAACAACAGAAACTTCTTCGCCACTGGTAGTTACTTTCATAGCGCCTGTAAATGTAAAGCCTGTGGTAACACAGAATATTCATAATGTAACTGTGTCTGCAACTGCATTGTATGCAACGGGTGGTTTCCAGGTTTATTATGGGGACGTGCCTAATGAAGTTCCGGCTCCTTTTGCATCCGGTGCAAATGTTTCTCATAATTACGCACAGGCTGGAAATTATACAGTAAAAGTAATTGCATTAAGTGGAGGCGCAGCTACTACTACTGTAAATACTCCAATAACTGTTTATGATTCATTGTTGTTACCGATGACTTTTGAAAACCCACATGTATCTTATAATTGGGGCGATTTTGGGGGCAATAGTACTACTGTTATTCCCAATCCATTCCCTTCAGGAATCAATACAAGCGCTACAGTAGCTAAAATGGTCAAAAGTGGCCAAAGCTGGGCAGGCAATTATATTGTTTTAGACGCGCCATTAGATCTTTCTGTGAAACATGTGTTTAAAGTAAAAATTTATTCTCCAAGAGTAGGAATGAAAATATGGTTTCAATTAGAAAGGAGTGGTAATAATTCTTTCCAGGATCACAGGGAAGTAGCTACTACAGTTGCCAATCAATGGGAAGAAATGACTTTTGATTTTTCAGGTGTTGACAATAGTAAGCGTCTTCAGAATATGTTATTCTTTATAGATAATGGAACAGTGGGCGACGGCTCCCCAAATTATACCATGTATTTTGATGACATCACATTAAACTAATTAATTTAATTCTAAAAATTATGATAACTCAATTAAAATCCTGCTTAGGAATTTTCGTTGCGATTTTATTTTCTTTCAGCAGTTGCAAAAAAGAGGATAGGACATTCGGAGCGCTTGTTACTCCCACCAAACCTGTAATAACAGTAACTCTTGTTGGTAAAGATGCCAATAATCCTTTTGGAGATGGTTCCGGAAAGGTAATGGTAAGCGTAGCCTCAGATCATGCATTTAATTATAAAGTAGATTTTGGCGATGGGTTGCCCGCGCAGGTTTCGACATCCAATCAGTTCAAACATACTTATACGCTGCCTACCGGCAATTCTAATTTGACAATTACGGCCATTTCTTCCGGCACAGCGGGCATTTCAAGCACTAATACTGTCGATTTTGTAATCTATCGTGCTTTTATTCCGGATCCTACTTTGGTCACAATGCTTACAGGTAATGGAGTAAAAAAATGGCGTGTAGATAGTTCGGCAGCGGCCAATCTCGGTGTAGGCCCTGGTAACACATTTACGCCCGATTGGTGGGCTGCAGCCCCTGATGAAAAAAAGGGCTTAGGTATTTATGATGATATCTATACTTTCAATTCCAATGGAAATATGTTTACACATACTACCAATAACAGTATTTTTGGAAAAGAAGAATATCTAAAAGATTTTGATCCTAGCCTTAATGGAAGCGGCGATTATACTTTAACAGGCCCTACTGCCGCATCTTATACCGAAAAATTTGGTTACGATGGAGATGCAAACGGAGAGTACATTACATTCTCACATTTAGGCCACCTGGGAATGTATCTTGGAGTTCATAAATATCAAATTATTTCCAGGACAGATACCAACATGATGTTACGTTGCCTGCAGGATCCTGGCGCATGGTATGTGAAAATAATTGCGGTTCCATAAAATTTAAAATCTGAAACAGGTACTTAGTTAAAAAAGTACCTGTTTTATTTTATCCCTGGTAAATATTCATTTTACGAGTATCAGCTAATTTTTTTTTGACATTAAGAAAAAGGGGATTTTGTAACTAAATCGTTATCATCAGTAAATCAACTTTTAATGAAGATCTATAATTTAATTTTGATGTCTTTTTTGGTGACTTTTCACAGCATTCGCGCCACCAGACAATCTTTTTCTGCAGAAACTTTTGCGCTAACTAATTATACTTTCGCTTCCAATACTGAATCAAGATTATTGTGCGGTGTTATTGTTTCCTCAGAAAAAAAAAGTGCCTATTCCCTCTCAGGGAAAGATGCAAACCGGTTATCACTTATAGGAAACGATATTTACATAAAAAATAAATTTATAAAACCAGTTCACTATAATAAGCAAATTCAATTTACCATTCAATTAAAAGAAAATAAAAAAACAATATCCCAAAAATCATTTACACTTTTGAAAGACCAATTTCATCATAATAAAGTAATCGCCCACCGCGGAGCATGGAAAAATAATAACCTTCCCCAAAATTCTATTGCTGCTTTAAAAGCCGCTATAGCATTGGGCTGTGCAGGATCAGAAACCGATGTACATTTGACAGCAGATAGCGCTTTGGTTATTAATCACGACCCGGTTTGGGGAGGATTGCCTATTCAAAAAAGTACACTGGAGGAACTCCGTAAAACAAAGCTTTCCAATGGTGAATTATTGCCGGTACTTCCTGATTTCTTAACAACTATTCAACAGCAAACAGGTACAAAATTAATATTAGAGATAAAACCTTCTGAGAGAGGAAAGGAGTGGGCCAATGCAACAGTACAAAAAGTAATTAGTACTGTTCATAAAATGCAAGCCCAGGCATGGATCACTTACATCAGTTTTGATTATGGAATGCTGAAGGAGGTTTTGAGATTAGAGCCTTCGGCCAATGTGCAATACCTCAATGGTGATAAGTCTCCTGAACAATTAAAACAAGACGGTATAAAGGGTGCGGACTATCATTATTCTGTTTTTCAAAAACGACCTGAATGGATTGAATCAGCAAAGAAAAATAAGATTGATCTGAATGCCTGGACAGTAAATGAAGAAAAAGATATGAGTTTTCTTTTGGCGAATGATTTTAATTTTATCACCACCAACGAGCCTGAATTATTATTTAAAGAGATTAAGAGATCGCCCGTAACGAGAGGAATGAAATTGGTATGGAGTGATGAATTTAATTATACAGGATTACCGGATTCTTCCAAATGGAATTATGAAACAGGAGGGCATGGCTGGGGAAACAATGAAAACCAATTTTATACAGAAGCGGATACTGCAAATGCGGTTGTGCGAAATGGAGTACTCTCTATTATTGCGCGAAAAGAAAATCGCGGTAACAATGCATATACATCAGCAAGGTTGCTTACCAGAGGGAAGGCGGAATGGACGTATGGATATGTGGAGATGAGAGGTAAACTGCCACCCGGGCGCGGCTTGTGGCCTGCAGGATGGATGCTGGGAAGCGATGTGGGGAAAGCCGGATGGCCCATTTGTGGCGAAATTGATATTATGGAACATGTGGGTTTTAAAAAAGATACTGTGTTTGGCACCGTTCATACCGGGGCTTATAACCATGTGAAAGGAACACAGAGAGGAATAGAAACGGTGATTAAAAATCCATATAGTCAATTCCATACTTTTGCGATAGATTGGACACCTGAAAAAATTGATTTTTTACTGGATGGAAACATATTTTATCATTTTGACAATGAACATAAAACAGTCCAGGAATGGCCATTTGACAGGCCATTTTTTCTCCTTCTAAATATGGCGATCGGCGGTAACCTCGGCGGACAGAAAGGAATTGATGATTCTATTTTTCCAGCCACATATCAAATAGATTATGTAAGGGTTTTTCAATAGAAACAAGTGATACCTTGTTTTATAATTAGGTACAAGTCATGTCTTGTACCTACAATTATAAAAACCTTGTACCTACAATTAAAAAAAAGTAATACAATTCCAAATGAAGAAAAAAATTCTGGTACTGCTTTCGATTTCATTTTTGGCGTGCAATCATAAAATGACAACAGGCAAGCCGGGCCAGGGCGTGCAAGCATATAATGCCGATAGTAAACAAATAATCGTCTATACAACCGCAGAAAATACAGACTTTCGTTTAACACCTACCGACACATTACATCTTAAGGACTTTGGCCAGCCGGTGGAAACACAGATTTGTATTTTTATCGATCCAACAAAGACGTTTCAAACAATGCTTGGAATTGGAGGTGCTTTAACGGACGCTGCTGCGGAAACATTTTTCAAGTTGCCTAAAGACAAACAGCAAGAAATATTAACGGCCTATTACAGTAAAGATAAAGGGATAGGCTACACGTTGGCAAGAACAAATATTGGCAGTTGCGATTTTTCGAGTGATAGCTATACTTATATTCAGGAAGGAGACTCTGCATTAAAGACATTTAATATTGGTTATGATAAACAGTTTAAAATTCCTTTTATCAAGGACGCGATCGCTGCGGCCGGTGGAACATTAACTTTATTTGCAACCCCATGGAGTCCGCCAGCGTTTATGAAAACCAATAATGACCTGCTTCACGGAGGGAAACTAAAACCCGAATACTATCATAGCTGGGCAATGTATTATACAAAGTTTATTAAGGCCTACAAAGCGGAAGGAATTCCAATATATGGAATTTCGATACAGAATGAGCCAATGGCTACACAAAAATGGGAATCTTGTATCTACACTGCAGAAGAAGAAAGAGATTTCTTAAAAAATAATTTAGGCCCTGTAATGAAAAAGGAAGGTTTGGGTGACAAAAAAATAATTGGTTGGGATCACAATCGCGATTTGATTTATCAGCGTGCTTCTACCTTATTAAATGATCCGGAATCGGCAAAATATTTATGGGGTATCGGATTTCATTGGTATGAAACCTGGGCCGGTGGCAAGCCAATGTACGATAACGTAGGATTGGTACATGAAGCCTTTCCTGATAAAAATTTACTTTTTACCGAAGCATCCAACGAGTTATTTGATATAAATAAAATAAATGAATGGAGATTGGCTGAAAGATATGGCGAATCCATGATCCATGATTTTAATAATGGAACAGTAGGCTGGATCGACTGGAATATCTTACTGGATCAACATGGTGGGCCGAATCATGTTGGCAATTTTTGTTTTGCTGCTATTCATGGGAACACGCATACCGGTGAATTAATGTTTACTAATTCTTATTATTATATTGGTCAGTTTTCAAAATTCATTCATCCCGGCGCTAAAAGGATTATCAGTTCACCGAGCAGAAGTCCTTTGCAAACAACAGCTTTCAAAAATGAAGATGGAACCATAGCTACAGTAGTATTAAATGAAGGTGATACAAAAATTAATTATTTTCTTTGGATAAATGGTAAAGCGGCAGAAGTTACTTCTTTGCCACATTCTATTCAAACACTGGTATTTTAGAAGTATGATAATAATTGTAGAATTAGTTTCTTAAAAAAAATGGTCAGATTAAAATAAAACAATATGAAAAAAATACTTTGGGTCTTATTGTTATGCAGCGCCTGTGGTAAAAAGGGCGGAGGGAGCGATCCTGGTACTCCCCCTGCAATTAAATCCTTATTGAGTATAACGGATGTGCAACAGGCAAAGGATAAGTCTGCCACGACCACTTTTCTTTTTACTGTAAATGTGGATAATGTTTCTTCGCAGGAAATAAAAGTGGATTACACAACCGTTGATGGCACTGCTAACAGTGTTGATTATACGCAAAAATCGGGTACATTGGTTATACCCGCAAATCAACATAATGCCGGCATTGAAATTTCTGTAAAGGGCAATAGCGTATGCGATGTGCAAAAAGTGTTTTATGTACAGCTTAGCAACCCGGTGAATGCCAGGATAAGTGGCACGGGCAAAGGCACGGGAACTATCACTTGTGATGGTACCGATCTTACTGTGGATGGGGCGGGATATGTTGCTCCCACAAGCTATCCGGGCCTTGCGTTGAAATGGAGTGATGAGTTTAGTGATTCTGTTTTGAACAGTAATACATGGAATTATGAAACCGGCGGTAGCGGTTGGGGAAATAATGAATTGGAATATTATACCAATAGCCCTAATAATTCTTATATCGCGAAAGGAGGATACCTGGTGATAGAAGCGAAGCAAGAAACGATCGGTTCCAATAATTATACATCTGCAAGGTTGCAAACAAAAGGCAAGCAGGAATTCCAATATGGCAGGATGGACGTAAGGGCCAAACTCCCTAAAGGGCAAGGATTATGGCCTGCAATATGGATGTTAGGGAGTAATATTTCAACTACTCCATGGCCTGCAAGTGGAGAGATTGACATTATGGAATTGCTGGGCAATCAGCCCAACAAAATGTATGGAACTATGCATTGGGGAAATGTAGGGCAGGGCAGTAGCCAGCTCGGCGGAAGTTATTCTTTGCCAGGAGAAGATTTTTCTCAAAAGTTTCATGTATTCAGTATCGTATGGGATTCCAGTAAAATTGAATGGTATGTGGATAATAATAAATTTTTCACAGGGAATAAATCCGCTGTAAATGGGAATTATCCTTTTGACCAGCCATTCTTTTTTATTTTGAATGTAGCGGTAGGCGGTGCATGGCCTGGAAGCCCGGATGCCACTACTGTTTTTCCCCAACGTATGATAGTTGATTACATCAGGGTGTTTCAATAACTTTCTTCAGGAGACTGATTCGTGATGAAATTTTCATAAAAAATTTCTTTTTAAATTTTTAGGTAAGAAATTTGTGATGCTCTGATTGGACTAAAATATTTTTTAGAATGTATAGTTTAAAAATTATTATTGCCAGCACCCGCCCGGAAAGAAAAGGAATTTCAGTAGCAAATTGGTTTATTGAAATCGCAAAAAATGATCCTGCTTTTAATGTAGAGATATTGGATCTGGCAGAAATAAAACTTCCTTTTGTAGATGAACCTTATCATCCGCGGTTGCAGAAATATACTAAAGAGCATACTAAGCAATGGAGCAAAACAATTGACGAAGCAGATGCATTTGTATTTGTGATTCCTGAGTATAACTACAGCATGCCGCCGACATTATTAAATGCTATTGATTTTTTATTCAAAGAGTGGAATTACAAACCGGCAGGTTTAGTAAGCTACGGTGGAATGTCCGGTGGCCTGAGGTCAGCGCAAATGAGTAAATTGACATTGACCACCGTAAAATTAGTACCACTATTTGAGGGTGTAAGTATTTCTTTTTTTGAAAAGCGTATTGATGCGGATGGAAACTTCAGCGGAAATGAATTGGAAATTAAATCTGCCGCAATTATGCTTCACGAATTATTGAAATGGACTGAAGCACTAAAACCGATGCGGAGTAAATAAAATATTCGGAAAACCGGTTACAATTTGTGACTGGTTAAAATTGGATAGAAGATTGACAGGAATTTATTAAATGAATTTCTGCTAAGAATTTATAGCCAATAAAATCAACAAAACAGAAATGATTTAAACACATGAAATTTTTTATAAAAAATATGGTTTGTCCACGCTGCATTATGAGTGTGGAACAGATTTTAAAAGACAATAAACTGGAAGCGAAATACGTGCAACTTGGTGAAATTGAATTGATAAAAGCTCCTGGCAAAAAGCAGTTGCAAAATTTTTCAGAAGCACTTCAAAAAGTGGGTTTTGAATTATTGGACGACCAGAAAAAACAATTGATAGAAAAAATAAAAACTTTATTGATCAGTAAAGTGCAGGAAGGAGATATGGAGGCTCATTTCAGTATTCATAAATTTTTAACCAAAGTGATTCTTAAAGATTATTCTTCTATAAGCAAACTATTTTCAGAAGTGGAAAGCATTACTATTGAACAATTTTTCATCCTGCAAAAAATAGAAAAAGCCAAAGAATGGCTGGCTTATAATGAACTTTCATTGAGCCAGATCGCTTTCAACCTGGGATACAGCAGCACACAACATCTTTCGGGGCAATTTAAAAAAATAACCGGAATGACACCTACACAATTCAAGAATTTGGGTGTTATTCATAGAAAACCTATTGATGAGGTTTTTTAATAAGGAGAAATGCTCTCCTCTAATTGACAGGTATAATATTTGTAATTTCAAGGTAACATTCAAAAACTTAATTTGAAGTTGAGTAAGTGAGAATAGTTGCAGATACAATACTGCGCAAGGGACAAAACATTGAGCCATTTAGATTGAAAAACTTACCAATTTATTTCCTGCACAGTAGGAACAAAACCTTAGTAGAAATGACCATTCATTATTACATTCGACCTTATTACCTTATCTTATGACTATAATATTTTCCAACCGTTTCAATAAAATGAAGGTAATAAGGTAGACTTTTTTTTAGATAAGTTTTTCTACGAAGGTTAAAAGCAATAATTCCTGTGGATTTTTAAATATGGCAAGACTGTGAATCATTTAGCTTGGGAGAACAACCTAATTTAGCCTTGAAGGGTATAATATTGTGTTTAGTGGAATCTTGAATTCATTGCGTAAATTCTCAATACTATTAAATAGCCTTGATAATAAATAAAAGATTTTCTTTTTAACTCTTTTATATGTACATCTTTCCCACCACGATATAACTATAATAAAATCATTCATCCGAAATTTGTATTTGAAAATAAACAAAAGATGAATGACAATAATTTGATTGATATCCCCTTATCCGGCGTGGATAGTGAACATTGCGCTTTAATTGTAGATAAGGGCTTGGGTAAAGTGGCTGGCATCAATTCTCATAAAGTAGAACTGAATAATAAACGGGCGGTTATTAATACCAACGGCGATATTGAAGTATTGCCAAAAGCAGTAAAAGCAATTCGTGATTTGGGTTATGATGTTGATACTGTAAAAAAATCTTTCCCCGTATTAAATATGAGTTGCGCTTCGTGCGCTGCCAGTTCGCAAAGCACTTTGGAAAATGAAGCAGGAGTGGTGAATGCAGCGGTAAATTATGCCAATGCAACCGCCTTGGTAGAATACATTCCAACTATTACCAATCCGCAGCAATTAAAGACTGCTTTGCAATCGGTAGGTTATGATCTAATGATTGATGAAAGCCAGGAAGCGAAAGATTCATTGGAAGATTTGCATTTGAAAAAATTCCAGTCATTAAAAAACAAAACTATTGGAGCGGTGGTATTATCCATTCCATTAGTTATCATCGGAATGTTTTTTATGAACATGCCTTACGGAAATTATATCATGTGGGTATTGGCAACACCTGTTGTTTTCATTTTCGGAAAACAGTTTTTTGTCAATGCCTGGAAACAATTAAAACATCGTTCATCAAACATGGATACGCTGGTGGCGATGAGTACCGGAATCGCTTACGCGTTCAGCGTTTTTAATATTTTATTTCCTCAATTCTGGATCAGCAGGGGAATTACACCGCATGTTTATTTTGAAGCAGCGGGCGTGATCATTGCATTTATTTTATTAGGAAAGTTATTGGAAGAAAAAGCCAAAGGAAATACTTCTTCAGCGATAAAAAAATTAATAGGCTTGCAGCCCAAAACGGTTACAATCATTCATGAAGGAGGCCATCAAATGGAAATGCCGATTGTGAATGTAAAAGTGGGCGATACCATTTTAGTTAAGCCCGGAGAGAAGATTGCCGTAGATGGAAAATTAAGTTCAGGAAGTTCTTTTGTAGATGAAAGTATGATCAGCGGGGAACCGATACCGGTAGAAAAAACAGACGGGAACAAAGTGTTTGCAGGCACCATTAATCAGAAAGGAAGTTTTGAATTTGTGGCTGATAAAGTGGGCGGAGATACTGTATTGGCACACATCATAAAAATGGTGCAGGAAGCTCAGGGAAGTAAAGCCCCGGTTCAGAAATTAGTAGATAAAATTGCAGGAATATTTGTTCCGGTTGTAATCGGGATTGCTGTTTTGAGCATGCTTATCTGGATCATTTTTGGAGGCGGTAGCGGATTGACGCATGGATTGCTTGCATTGGTTACGGTACTTGTAATTGCCTGCCCGTGCGCGTTAGGACTTGCTACGCCCACGGCTATAATGGCTGGAATTGGCAAAGGTGCTGAAAACGGAATTTTAATTAAAGATGCAGAAAGCCTTGAATTATCGAAAAAAATCAATGCTATTATTTTAGATAAAACCGGAACTATTACCGAAGGAAAACCTATAGTTACCGACATTCTTTGGTTTAATAATGACCAAAAACATTTACCCTACTTAGCAGCACTGGAAAAACAATCAGAACATCCGTTGGCGGATGCAGTTGTGGATTATTTGGGAGAAAAAAATTATTTGCCAGTTCATCATTTTGAAAGTATTACGGGTTTTGGTGCAAAGGCAAATATCAATGATAAAGTATTTTATGTGGGTAATAGGTCTCTTTTAAAAAACAATCATATTCTGATTGATGATTCCTTGAAAAAAGCAGCCGATAAATGGCTCACAGAAGCAAAAACAGTTATTTATTTTTCTGATGAAAAGCAGGCTCTTGGAGTGGTTGCCATTGCAGATAAAATAAAAGAAACATCCAAAGAAGCAGTGCGCCAATTGCAGGATGCAGGAATAGACGTCTATATGCTTACGGGCGATAATACGGCTACCGCCAAAGCGATTGCTGAACAGGCAGGGATTGAACATTTCAAAGCGGAAGTATTACCGGCATATAAAGCCGATTTCGTGAAAGAATTGCAGCAGCAGGGGAAAATAGTTGCGATGGTTGGTGATGGTATCAATGATAGTACTGCTTTGGCGCAGGCTGATGTAAGTATTGCGATGGGGCATGGGAGTGATATTGCAATGGATGTTGCCAAGATGACGATCATTTCATCTGATCTTTTGAAGATTCCAAAAGCGATTAAGCTTTCCGGCTATACAGTGGCTACCATCAGGCAAAACTTATTCTGGGCATTTATCTACAATATGATCGGGATACCGATAGCAGCCGGAATATTATTTCCAATAAATGGATTTCTTTTAAACCCAATGATTGCAGGGGCTGCTATGGCATTCAGTTCGGTGAGTGTGGTAACCAATAGTTTAAGGTTGAGAAGAAAGAAAATTTAAATTTGTGAAATGAAAATTATTCCAACATTACAATCAGTCATTACTTGTCCTGATTGTGGTTTTCAGAAAGAGGAGAAAATGGCTGACGATGCCTGCCAGTATTTTTATGAGTGTACCAATTGTAAGAAAATGTTGAAGCCAAAACCAGGCGATTGTTGTGTGTTTTGTAGTTATGGTACGGTTAAATGCCCACCGATGCAAATGAACGGGACTTGTTGTAAATAGGAATGAGAATTAAAGATTCTTGAAAATTTCAAATCTTTAAATTTATATCAAAATAAAAATAACCCTTTTAAGTTTCGAAATCATTTAATAGCAGGGGTGGGCTTGCGCTCCAATTTCATTTAAATTATTCTTTAATCAATTTGTTATACGACTTTTGCAGGAGAGTTTTGGCATCTGTTTATTATCGAATCATGATTAAAATAACAAGAACAGCTAATATTCCCGCAATGCTATGCCGTTTAGCTGTAGGACTTATCTTCCTTTCCGAAGGCATTCAAAAATATTTATTTCCTGGTACTTTAGGCACAGGACGTTTTGCAAAAATAGGTTTTAGTAATCCTTCTTTTTGGGCATATTTTACAGGAACATTTGAAATTATCTGTGGCGTTTTAATATTAATAGGATTGTTAACCAGGCTGGCTGCTATTCCGCTCCTGATTATAATGATTGTTGCTTTTATTACCACCAAGTATCCTGAATTAGTGGAGAAAGGCTTTTGGTTTATGGCTCATGATTATAGGACCGATTTTGCAATGACACTCTTACTGATATTTTTATTGATATTTGGTGGTGGAAACTATTCAATGGATCATAAAATTCAACAAAAGTCGGAGTCGCCCTGACATTTGAAAACAGAATTCAAGCTTGCCAAAGCTGACATGCGTGTGTAATATTTCCTGAACATCTTCTTCAATTAAAAGGAAAAATATGGAACCGGCGGAGAAAAAAAGTTTTTTTTCAGGGCTTACAAAGAATACTTTTTTGTTGGCATTGACCAGCCTGTTTTCTGATATTTCTTCAGAAATGCTTTATCCGATACTACCTGTTTTTTTGACACAAACTTTAAAAGTAAGTGGAAGCATTGTGGGATTGATAGAAGGAGTAGCTGGAACGACTCAAAATATTGTTCAGGGCTTTTCAGGGCGCTTATCAGATAAATGGCAGAAACGGAAAGGGATCGCAGTATTTGGTTATTTGGTTGCAGCCATATCAAAACCATTCATGGGTTTGGCCACAGGATGGCCAATGGTTTTTGGCGCGCGCTTTATAGACCGGTTTGGAGCAGGAACCCGTTCAGCGCCCAGAGATGCGCTGATCGCTTCGTCTGCAGATGAAAAGAATCGCGGTAAAGCATTTGGACTGGAAGGGGTGGGTGATAACCTTGGTGCATTCATCGGACCACTTATAGCAGTAGCACTTCTTTTCTTGTGGGAAGTGAAAATCCGATCAGTTTTTTATTGGGCAATTATACCTGGCGTTTTATCTGTGATAATGATTTTATTGGTAAAAGAAAAGCCGATCGATATCAAATCAAAAATAAAGATTGATTTAAGCTTTAGGCAATTTCCTCCCCGGTACCGGAAATATTTATTGGTTACGGCGTTGTTTGGAATTGGAAATTCGAGCAATGCATTTCTGATTCTTCAAACAAAAGATCTGGGTGTTTCTTTTGAAAATACAATCCTTATTTATGCGGTTTTTAATTTAGTTGCTGCCGCTATATCTTATCCTGCGGGGCATTTATCAGATAAATATGGAAGAAAAAATATTTTACTTATTTCCTTTGTGATTTTTTTAATTGCTTATAGTGGATTTGCGTTTACCAAAAATTTATGGCTTATTGAGGTATTATTTTGTTTGTATGGATTGTACCAGGGAATATTCAGATCCGTTGGAAAAGCGATGGCAGCAGACTTTGTGCCATCGCAAATAAGAGCGAGCGGAATTGGATGGTATTCTACTACTATTGGGTTGACGGGCTTAGTAGCAAGCGTAGTAGCAGGCCAGCTTTGGGATAAAGTAAGCCATTCTTCGGTGTTTGTTTATGGAGCCGTTTTTTCATTGATCGGGATTATTTCTTTGATAATATTAGTACCGGCAAAAGAGAAAAATATTTTAATAACATCATAAAATCATAGTTGTGAATCGTAGAAACTTTTTAAAATGGAGTGGATCTGCAATACCTGTCATCGGCGCTCTCCCTGCAGGTGCAGCGGCGCTTTTGAGCGAAAATAATATTGCTATCGCAAAAAAGCTGAAACCGGAAATGCTATTTAATAAGAACGCAGACCACACGATTCACATCGGTACCGGATTAGTTGAGGTGGGGCCGCAGCATATTATTTCTACAACCACTTATAACGGGCAGTTTCCCGGGCCACTATTGCGTTTTAAGGAAGGCCGGCAAACCATAGTTGATATTTATAATGATACCGATACGTCGGAACAATTTCATTGGCATGGACAGTTTTTGCCGTCTGATATGGATGGCGCTGCGGAAGAAGGAACACCTTACATTCCCGCACATGGAATGCGTCGTGAAACTTTTACACCAGGACCATCAGGTTTTCGCTTCTATCATACACATTTGGTAGCGGGATCCAACCTTAGCCTGGGGCAATACAATGGCGAAGAAGGGCCGGTTTATATAGAGCCGAAAAATGAGCCGGGTAATCATGATCGTGAAGAATTTATTGTACTAAAAGAATTTGAACCTTACTTTATGCGTGGGGGAGATATGGCAATGGATTTTTTATCAGGCCCCACTATTCCTGAATTAAAATTGATGGGAGCGAAAGCCGAAAAAGAGGCTGGCAAAATACCGAAGGGATATGAAGTGGGCTACAAAATTTTTACAATAAACGGTCATCAGCTTGGTCATGGAGCACCTATTCGTGTTAAGTATGGAGAACGTATTCTCTTTCATTTTCTGAATGCCAGCGCTACTGAAATCCGTAGTATTGCCTTGCCCGGGCATACTTTTAAAGTGATGGCTATGGATGGTAATCCGGTACCTAATCCTGTTAACGTACCTGTACTTTGGTTGGGTACGGCAGAACGTATTTCTGCGATTGTGGAAATGAAAAATCCCGGTGTCTGGGTGATGGGTGATTTAGCCGATGATGACCGTGGAAATGGTATGGGGGTGGTGATCGAGTATGCCAATCGAAAGGGAAAACCTCAGTGGATGACTCCTAAACCATTTAAGTGGGATTATACTCTTTTCGGAAGGCATAGTGTGATTGCGCAGCAGCCTGACGAAGCAATTGAAATGCTTTTTGCAAAACAAAACGGAGCTTATAATGGATTCAATAAATGGACTATTAATGGAGTTGCATTTGATATGGAAACCATGCCGTCAATGTTTCATTTAAAAGAAGGGAAACGGTACCGCCTGCACATGCGCAATGCGGCTGATGATCTTCATCCGATGCACCTTCACCGGCATAGTTTTGAAATTACAAAAATCGGAGGAAAATCAACATCGGGGATCATCAAAGATGTGGCGATGCTTGGCGGTTTTCAGGAAATGGATATTGATTTCACGGCAAATAATCCCGGAAAAACTTTGTTTCATTGCCACATGCAATTGCACATGGATTATGGTTTTATGGCGCTGTTTGATTATGTATAAAAGGTTTAAAAATTATAAATTAAATTTCCCACCTTTTTTAATTAGGGATGGCCTGTATTACGGACTGTTGCCGGATGTTTTTATTTGTTCATCACGAACGGATTGAACGGATTAAATGGCAACAAAGGATCTATTTTTAAACAAATTCTTAAAAAGAAAGCGTATGGTAACATGTCAAATTTAAAATGCCGGTAGATAATCTTTACTTTATCTGATGCATTCCAAAAGGAAACCTGAGCAGATTGATCTCTTTAATTGAGATGGGTATAGTTATACTTTGTTTTTTAATACTGACGGTTCTGACTTTAAAGATTTGGCGTAAGTTTCAGACTTAAACAGGGGAATTGCTATTACAGCCATTACAATCTGAAATGTTGAAAATATAATTAAAGCATCAGTAAAGCCCAGCTTAAGTGCCAGCCCGAATAGGTAACTCCCTAGTCCAAATCCCACAAAAAGCATGAAAGCCATTACACTCATCGCCTGCCCACTTTTTTCTTTTCCGACTTGTGTTATTATTCCTGCAAGTAAGGGCTGCGAAAGGTCAAAGCCCAGTGATAGCGCGATTATAGAAACGCGGGCTAATGTCAAAGGAATATTGAAAATGAGAATGGAAGAAGACAACGCACCTAAAAACAGGCCAAATGGTAGCAACTTACTTCTTCCGAATTTGTCCGCCAGCCTTCCAATAAACGGCCCGAATACAAAGCCTGGTATGCCATAACCTAAAAGTGCCAAACCAATTTGCCAGCCGTTTAAAGAATAATTTCTTTCAAGATACAAAGCCAGCCAGGTGTACACTCCCGAAACAAAAATTCCATTCAAGAAAACAAAACTATAAGCGCTTCTTCCCCGGAGTGATGTCAGCAATTGCTTGTACCCAATGAAGACTTTACTCAATGTAAGTCCCTGTTTTGTAACCTGAGGCGCAGACATTTTTTTATAGGTCAGGTAAAGGATAGTCCAAATCAATAACGCTACCACAGCTACTCCGATAAATAACAATTTCCAACCAATAAATGATTCCAAAAATACTCCTGCAGATGCGCCAAATGCGCTACCACCTGCTACAGCACCAAATACAAAGCCGAGGGGCCGTCCTCTTTCCTTGTAAGTGTACGTTTGCCCGATCCATGCTAATGAAATAGGGATTACACCACTTGCACCGATACCTGTAAGTAATCTCCAAAAAATTAATTGTGGTACAGATTGGGAAAAAGCGGTTAATGCAGTAAATGTTGCAAAAAGAAAAAGTGATATCAGAATAATTAATTTAGTGCCGATTTTATCCGCCAACAATCCGTAAAAGAGAGTAAAGATTCCATAAGGTATCAGGAACGCCGGTACTATTAAACCGACTGTTTGTTCTGTTACCTTAAAGTAGGAAGACAGGCCTGGTATTAAAGGTGCTACCATGTATAATTGAAAGAAAATAATAAATGTGGCGGCGGATAATAAGCGAAGTAAGTATTCCCGTTTTTTTGTCTGTAAAGTATCTGTTTTGTCCGTGATCTGTTTTTTTAATTGGCTACAATAAATTCCTGTTTTCACATCTTCCTTTCTAAACTCTGTTGCTGAATCTGGCAAAGTTAAAATAATTTTGGTTGTATTTAAGTATTTGCTTAAATAATTATTAATGATATCTTTGCACCATGAGAACAAATACTTGTATCAGGTTATTTGCTGACCAGGAACAGATAAGAAATTGTAAAGCGATTCTGAGAAATTCCAGGAAGCCATTTAGCAGGCTCTCTGTCATTTTAGCCCTGGCAGGAAATGAAGTGAGACTCAAGATACTTTATTTATTAGAAGAAGAAAATGAACTGTGTCCTTGCGACCTTGCGGATATTCTGGACATGAGTGTTCCGGCTGTATCGCAGCACCTGCGGAAGTTGAAGGATGGAAACATTGTTGAAACCAGGAAAGAAGGACAAACAATTTATTATTCTCTTACCAGGGAAGATCTCAAAATTTTAAAACCTTTTTTCCGGTACATCAACCTGCAGGCTCAAAAACCGGTAACTATATAATTTCTTTAGAACAGGCCGGCAAATTTGCAGATGTTTACCTCATTCCCGCCATTTTTTATTATTAACTCGAAATACGGAATAACTAAAATAAAATTAAAATCAATGGAAAATACAATAGCATTGCAATCCACTATTACCTGCCCCCAATGCGGTTTTAAAAAAGAAGAAACCATGCCCACAGATGCGTGCCGGTATTTTTATGAATGTACTAACTGTGAAGCGATTTTGAAACCGAAGCGCGGTGATTGCTGTGTTTATTGCAGTTATGGAACTGCATCTTGTCCTCCTGTACAGATGAATCAATTTTGTTGTAATTAACATCCTGAATTTTCTTTGTAAATCCTTTTGGTTCTATAGTTATATAACTCAAATCTGAAATTGTATAACAGTTTAGTTGGCAACTGAACTAATTTTACATCAATAATAATAATAAAATAAAATGAAAACAATACAGCTAAAAACGAACATCATGTGTGGCTCTTGCATAGCGAAAGTTACACCTGTGCTAAATGAAGTAATAGGAGAAAATAACTGGAAAGTGGATATCCAAAGTCCAAAAAGAATATTGAGTGTATCAACTGATAATTTGAATGAATCTGATGTGATAAAAGCTGTGGAGAAATCCGGGTACAAAGCGGAGATATTGGTTTAAAAAAAAATTACTTCAAGTTTGATTTTGTAAATCTGAAACCAATAAAATATTTATATGAAAAGTATATTAAATCTTATTTGCTTTTTGTTTTTATTTTATACATCCTCTTGCAGCCAAAACATTGAGTTTGTCAAACCTCTGAAAGAGTCATTAAAGAACACTAATAAAACCAATGTTACAAAATACCTTACTGAAAAAAAGTGGAACGAATTATTCCCTAACAGGTATGGCATCGGTTTAAAAGATTCAATCAATAATAACCCTGATTTCTATTCTTTTGAAGCATTTGTTTCAGCAGCAAAAATATTTCCGCTTTTTCTTTCCGAGGGCAATGAGAATGCACAGAGAAAAGAACTGGCAGCTTTTCTTGCTAATGTGGCACAGGAAACCAGTGGGGGCTGGCAAACAGCGCCAGGTGGGTATTTTAAGTGGGGCTTGTATTTTTTAGAAGAAAACGATACTTTTAAAATAGCTTACAATGATACTTCAAAGAAAAACTTTCCCGGTGTGGAAGGAAGATATTACTTCGGCCGCGGGCCCAAACAGCTAACGTGGAATTATAATTATGGCCAGGTTAGCGAAGCGTGGTATGGAAATAAAGACACTTTATTACAACATCCCGATTTACTTTCAAAAGATCCGGTTCTTTCTTTTTCATCCGCTTTGTGGTTTTGGATGACTCCCCAATTTCCCAAGCCTTCCTGTCACGATATTATGATTGACAAATGGATCCCAACGGCTAATGATACACTTAAAGGAAGAATGCCCGGGTTTGGCGCTACAGTCAATGTGATTAATGGTGGCGTAGAATGTGGAAGTGGCTCTACCCTCGCTAAGACCCAATACCGGTATGATTATTATAAATACTTCTGTAATTATTTTAAAGTTTCGTCGGGTGAAAATATCAGTTGTGCAAATGAAAAACCTTTTGGGCAATAACTGGGATTTGATCACCTATTAATCCACTTCACTTTATACTTAATATCACCACGTTTATATCCTTCGCCGATTGCCCTTGCCACATATCCAATATGAAAAAATCCCAATAATTTATCATCGGCACCTAAATCGAAAAATGATTTTGCTTCTTCAAAATACGTAATGCCGCCGGTAGTCCAATACGCGCCTAATCCATACGCTGCCGCGGTAAGAAACATATTTTCAACGGCACATGCTGTGGCTTCTATTTCTTCTATTTCACGCACTTTATTTTCTTCATTTCTCTTCATTCCTATGGCAATTACGTGTGACGACATTAAAGGGAAATCCATTAATTTTTTTAGTTTGATTTCCTTAAATTTTTCCCCTGCATATTTTTTATAAAGATTAGATTGTAATTCTGCGAAATATTGTAGTCCTTCACCTGTAAAAACTGTAAAACGCCATGGCTCTGTGTGTTTATGAGTGGGTGCGTAATTAGCGTTTTGCAATATTTGCCAGATGGTTTCATCGGGAATGATTTTACCTTTTTCGTATAAAGGAGGTAAAATAGTCCTTCTGTTTTTTATGATTGAATTGAATTGTTCTGTATCGAAATTAGTGGTCATTATTTCAGGGTTGTGAGTGGTGAGTGGCGTGAATCGTGAATGGTGAATCGTGAATCGTGAATCGTGAATCGTGAATGGTGAATGGTGAATCGTGAATGGTGAATCGTGAAATGGTGAATGGTGAATGGTGAATCGTGAAATGGTGAATGGTGAATGGTGAATGGTGAATGGTGAATGGTGAAATGGTGAAATGGTGAATGGTGAATCGTGAATCGTGAATCGTGAAGCTGATACCTCAATCTCATCAAACCTGATACCTTTTAACTGTTGGCTCAATTCTTTTACTAAGATTGCCACAAAACTCCGGCAAAAATCCCTGGAGTTTTTCGCAATGACGTGGAGTAGCATAGCTCAAAACTAAAAGACGGAGCTGATAGCTCAAAGCTCAAAACTGATATCTCACA
>JBDTEK010000222.1:0-8806 GCA_039922575.1 Ginsengibacter sp. | reverse complement strand
TATGCTTTTATCTCAACATCAACACCTGATGGTAGATCAAGTTTTGACAAGGCATCAACGGTACGTGAACTGCTGGTGTAAATATCCAGCAAACGTTTGTGCGTACACAACTGAAATTGTTCACGCGCCTTTTTATTTACGTGTGGTGAACGCAAAACAGTAAAAATCTTCTTGTGGGTAGGTAAAGGAACGGGGCCTGTAACTACTGCTCCTGTACTACGAACTGTCTTAACAATTTTCTCTGCTGACTTATCAACCAGGTTATGATCGTAAGATTGAAGTTTGATCCTTATTCTTTGAGACATTTTAAAGAACTTTTTTTTATCCAAATTTATTTTGGGAGTGCAAAAGTAGGTGGTTATATTTTAATAACAAAAAAAATATTCGTGGTTTTCTAAAATAATTGTTTACAAACTTGCAGCATATAAGCGGATATCTTTCTATTCCGCTCCTGCACCTAACGACTCAACACAATCTGCTTTTAATAACTCTAACCCGCCGGAAGATAACTTCACTTTCATTGGCCTATTATTTAATAAACTGTTGGCCTTTTTATCCACATCCCTTACCTGAATTCCATTTACAGGAACCAAATATAACTTACCTACCATTGTTTAATATATAGCAACGTATGAAGAATTCCACAAGACGTAAGCTGTTAAGTGTATGCGATTACAGACAAAAAAAATGGTCAATGAGAGCAGGAGTGATTGTAAAAATATAATCTGCAGATAACGTTTATAATACTGGACAGTTTTGGACAGTTTATTGTAGGTTGCTTGAATAATAAAATCAAACCAGTAAAAAAGTGTTAATCCTGCGAATTCGATTATTATTCAACTGGAATGCGTTGTGCATTTTCAGAAAGCCATTGTTTGAAGGATTTTAATTCGGAGTTGAGCTCCTTTGAGAAATTAACATTCCGCATGTTGTTGCAAACCTGGTCAAAGTCGCGATAGAATTGAAACATGTTGCCTAAGTCGTCAGCACCAGGAAAGCTAAAGCCACGAAAAGTTTCCGGTGTTACATTATTATAAAGCACTTCTTTTCCGAGGGCTTCAGAAAGCTCTTTTGCCATTTCTTGTCCGGTAAGTTGTTCGCCGGCAACGCCAATACTTTTGCCAATCAGTACTTTTCCTTTTTTGAAAATTCCGTAAGCGCATTTCCCGATGTCTTCAGAAGCGATACCAGCCATCTTTTTATCATCCAGCGGATAGGTTATGTATAATTTACCATCGGGTCCTTTTTTTGGGCCTGAACTGAATAGATTATCCCAATAAAATGAGGGCAATAAAAATGTAACTGGCACTTCCAGATCGGAAAAAAAATGGTCTGCGGCTCCCTTTGCATCAAAGTGGGGAACTTTGTATTTATCCTGTAGGGTCGGCATCCGGTTATCATCCAGCGGAATCCATTTCCGTGTATCCTCAAGTGTTGATTTGACAACATGCTCCAGACCGGCATCTTTTGCGAATTCAGCCATATGGCGACCCTCCTCATATTCTCTTTCCGGCGAAAAATGTGACCAATAGAACGTCACAAAATAGGCGCCGTATGCCCCTTCCAGTGCCTGCTTCATGCTTTGTTTATCATCAATATTTGCAGTTACTATTTCTGCACCCATTTTTGCGAGCGCTTTGGCCTTATCCGAAGAAGGGTCTCTCGTAATCGCCCGCACAGCGAATTCACTGCTGGTATCATTTATAATAGCGTGAACAAGCCCACTTCCCTGGGCACCCGTGGCACCAAATACTACAATTATTTTTTTTGGCAACATAGTTTTTGAATTTGAATTATTATTTAGAATGAGTTCTATAATGCTATGACAATAACTTTAAATTAAAAGGTCTCAGCTTGCACTAATACAATTAAATAGTACTTTTTATTTATACCAAATTTATTATAAAAAATTGATATAATACCGGAAAGCACAAAACATGGCCAAATCCAGGAAGTTTTCGAAACCTTCCTGGTTCCGACCAACCAACTACCTATCCATATCTAAAACCATGGCTTCCAAACTCGCAACTGGCATAAGTCTCGAGGCCTTTTCCTGCACGTTTAGTTAGACTTCAGTAAAAATCTATAAGTTGAAATAAGCTTTTCGACTTCTTTTATTCTTTTATTTATATTTTTTCTGAAAAAAGCTCCCAAATCGTCGGATACAGGCACAAAAAATTATTTAAATAATTTATTCATGATTTTAATTGAGCCCATGAGGGCGATCCGTTTTTACTAAGATTTATTGTAATCAAATTATGTTTTTTTTGAATTAAGTTTATTGAAATATCATTCCAAAAAAATCTTCTTTATCTGGCTTTTTAAAATAAAAATTAATTCCTTTCGATCTTCAATAACAACAAGACAACGTTGCATTTCCTATAATTTTTTTACAAATGGTTCAATAGGTTTGAACTGTTTAATTATCATAGTTATTCAACAAATTAATCTCTTTTCAAATTAAATTTTTTGGTAAACCTATTATTTACCTCTACCTTTATTTTTTATTATTTAACAATATTTTACCCTTAATTCAACGCAGATCTCAACTTTTTTTGACCAGATATTAACATACTAAGCTTGGGAAAACTCCTTCTAAAATTGATTTATTGTTTTAAAATAAAGAGCAGGAAGCATCTTAAAATTATATTTATAAACTAAAAAATTATGAGAGCAAAAAACAAAACCCTAATCCTTACTTTGGTTTCAATTTTAATGTTGCCATCATGGATATTTGCACAAACCATCATTAAAGGAACTGTAACAGATGCGTCATCGGGAAGTCCTCTTGAATTTGCGTCAGTGGCTTTAAAAGGAACAAAAACAGTGGCGCTTACAAACGCTGAAGGTTCATTCACTTTAACTGTTAATAACACGAATCAAAAACTCGAAGTAACTTTTGTGGGATATGCATCACAAACTGTTGATGCGACAAATAATGTTTCTATCCGGCTCGTGCCTGATAATTCAAGATTGAATGAAGTAATTGTATCAGGGTTAGCCACTACGATAAAACGGTCTAATTCTGCTAATGCTATTGCATCTGTATCGGCAAAAGATCTGGTAGGAACTGCTGAACAATCGTCTGTAGATGGCGCATTGTACGGGAAATTTGCAGGTGCAAATATATCTTCCAATTCAGGCGCACCCGGTGGTGGTATCACCATAAAGTTGCGGGGTATAACTTCTCTTGTATCTAACTCACAACCACTATTTATTGTAGATGGGGTTATTTATGATAACTCATCTATCACCAACGGAACAAACCTTATCACAAAAGCCGCAGCCCAGGGTAGCACGGTTCTCCAGGACAATCCATCCAACAGGATTGCAGACCTGGATCCAAATGATATTGACAGGATCGAAATTCTTAAAGGCGCTTCTGCAGCAGCCATCTATGGATCTAAAGCAGCAGCAGGAGTAGTAATCATTACAACCAAAAGAGGCAGAGCTGGCAAACCTAAAATTGAATTGTCGCAATCAATCGGCGCTCAAGTCCAATTACGCAAACTGGGGCAAAGGCAATGGAATGATGCAAAAGTAGATTCAGCCTATGGAGCAACTGGCCTCGCTATCTATCATGCCAACAATGAAAAAATTTATAATTACGAAGACGAATTATATGGTAACCACGGCTTAATGGTTGATAGCAGAATGAGTGTAAGTGGTGGAAATGATAATACTACCTATTACTTTGGCGCTACCCGTGATGATGATAAAGGTATTGTAAAAGGTACCGGTTATCTAAAAAAATCGTTTCGCATTAGCCTTACCCAAAAAGTGACCAAAACTATTGATGTCTCACTTTCAAGTAATTATGTTGAGTCGCAAGCCGACCGTGGCCTTTTTGGCAACGACAATACAGGCGCTTCTATGGGAGTAGGATTTATTTCAACCCCATCTTGGGTTAATCTTCATGCTGATGCTCAGGGTAACTACCCAAATGCTCCTTTTGGCTCTTCTAATTTTTTGCAAACCCGTGACCTGATTACCAATAGAGAATTAATAAACCGTACCACATCCGGAGGAACCGCGACCTGGAAGGTTTTCAGAAGTGAGAAGAATTCATTAAATGTAATCGCCAATGGGGGTATTGATTACTACACTCTCAATACTATTGGCCTTTTCCCACAGGAGCTTCAATTTGAAAAAGATGGCCTGGGTACTAATGGAGCCTCTATTTACGGAACAACTATTACCCGCAATAGCAATTACAGTTTATTCTTAGTAGATGAATTCAAACCTAATGACAAAATTTCATTCCGCACTCAGGCAGGCGTTACTCAGGAAAAAGTAAATATTAACAATGTTATTTCGACAGCCACACAGATGATCGGAACACAAACCAATGTAAACCAGGCGGGGGCATTGCAACCTTATCAATTTAGAACTATTCAACTTGACAGGGGCTTTTTTGTACAGGAAGAATTTAATTACCGTAATATATTCATAGCTACTGCCGGTTTAAGAGGAGATAAGTCTTCCCGTAATGGCAATTCTGATAAATTGTATTATTATCCAAAGCTTTCAGGGGCTTTAAATATAACTGAACTTCCTTCTTTTAAATCTGATGTAATCAGCCAGTTAAAACTCAGGGCTGCTTATGGCCAGTCGGGTAACTTTGCGCCTTTCGGTGCGACATATACTGCCTTAGGACCTTCCGTTTTTAATGGAACTACCGGATCTCTAATTCTGACTACACGGGGAAATGAAACATTGAAACCGGAAAAACAAGTAGAGTTTGAAACCGGAGTGGATGCAGGATTCTTTCATAATAGAATAAGTTTAGAACTCACTTATTACCGAAAGAGAGTAGAGGATCTTCTGTTGCCTCTTCAGTTTCCTGCTTCATCAGGGTTTACCCTTTTCTGGAAAAATGCTGCTGCTATTCAAAATAAGGGCGTTGAAATTGGATTCACAGCCGTTCCGATTTCTACTAAAAATTTAAAGTGGACATCAAGGATTAATTTCTGGAGGAACAGAGCCATAGTAACCCGGCTGGATGCGCCCGCTTACAATACAGGCGGATTTGGTGCAAGTTTGGGAACCTACAGAATTGAAAAGGGTAAAAGTCCTACGCAATTAGTAGGTGTTGCAGGTCCCAATGATAAAGATAAAATTGATCCTTCATCAGGATTAGCACTTTTCGGAGACGCTGAACCAGACTTTCAGATGTCTTTTCTACAAAACCTTACCTACAAGAACTGGGAGTTTTCAGCATTATTGCATTGGAAGCAAGGTGGAGAAAACATCAACTTGACTACCCTATTAACTGATCTTTCCAAAACATCCGCGGACTTTGATAAAAAAACACTTGATCCTACCGGTAAACTATCAAATGGTGACTATAGACTTTCCACTCCGGGAGCCTCAACATTTATACAAAAAGCCGGCTATGTAAGAATCCGTGAAATTGCATTAAATTATCATCTTCCAAAAATATGGTTTAAGGATATCGCTGATGTAAAAGTCGGATTCTCCGGTCGCAATCTGTTTAATTGGTTTAAGTACAATAGCTATGATCCGGAACAAAGCAATTTCGGTTCAGGTGCTATTTCAAGCAATGTGGAAGTAACCCCATTCCCTTCTGCTAAAAGTTACAATTTTAATCTAACCGTTATTTTTTAAAGAAGAAATATTCTTCACCTTAAAAAGAAAATATTATGAAATATACAACCATCAAAAATATATTGGTTAGTTTGATTTTGCCAATATTATTTTTCCTGTCATCATGTAAAATAGAGCCAGTACCCGATCCTAACAATCCCAGCCTGGAACATCTTTCAACGGATCCCACTAAGGGTGAAATTCAAAACCTGGTTACCGGAACAGAATCGGGTATGCGAACTGACATGTCATTTTACTGGCATGATCTGGGAGCGCTTGGTCGTGACTATTACCATACATCGGCTTCCGATCCAAGATGGACATCTGACCTGGTGGGTAAATCCGGCGCTGTTTTAGATAGTAACACCTTTTATACTACAAGACCTTACAACGCAGCCTATCTTGATATTAAAAATGCCAATATTTTGTTGAGTGGCCTAACCAATACCAAAGCAAGCATTACTGACCAGGAACGTAAGGTGGGTATCGCTTATGCAAATACCGTCAAGGCTTATGAATTACTTTTAGTATTGAATCTCCAGTATGACAACGGCATTCGTGTGGACGTGTCCAACCCTGATGCATTAGGTCCTTTTCTTTCAAGAGCTGATGCGCTAAAGAGAATTATCGGTCTGATGGATTCTGCCTATACAGATCTTAGTGCCAACCCTGGTACTTCTTTTCCTTTTAAGAGCACAATATATGGTAATACTGCGGCGGGCTTTGCTCAGTTTAACCGCGCGTTGGCAGCAAGAATGGCGGTTTATAATAGTGATTGGAGCGGTGCCTTGGCCGATTTAGGTAATTCTTTTTTTGACTTAAACGGAGACCTGAAAAAAGGCGCTTATTATATTTATTCCACAGCAGGTGGGGATCAATTGAATCCGGTGTTCATTCCTACGAATTCCAGCGGGGAGGTAAATATAGCCCAGACATCCTTCGTTACAGATGCGGAATCCCCCCTCGATAGCCGTTTGAATAAAGTATCAAAGAGAACAACTCCTTATAAGACTGATGATCTTACCGGTGTTTATGATCTTTTTCTTTATAAAACTAATGTTGATCCTATTCCTATTATCCGCAATGAAGAATTGCTTCTAATTTATGCAGAAGCAAAAATACAATTGGGAGGCATGAGCAATTTTACTGATGCGGTAACCGCATTAAATAAAATAAGAAATGCTGCGGGACTTCCATCCTATTCAGGCGCGATGACACAAGCTGCGTTGATCACCGAAATGCTAAAACAAAGGAGATATTCATTGTACGCTGAAGGGCATCGCTGGATAGATATGCGCCGTTACAACCTATTGAATACCTTGCCAAATGATAGGCCAGGTGATCATGTATGGCCTCAATTTCCGCGGCCTGCCGGTGCATAATATTTTTAGAAAATTAAATTGTAATGCCGATAAGGTGGCTGTTTAGTCTGATTGGTTAGGTCTAAACAGCTTCTGCATCGGCATTTTTATTGAACGGATTACCGGGGATCGCAAATGGCTTCAACATAAGTCAAAGCTCATTAAAACCTTCTGATTATTTTGTAATCACTGTCCCCAACGGAAAAATAGTTTTACCGTAAATTTCATTCAACAATGCTCCTGCTCCTGTATAAATGGCTGATGCGCCGCAGACAATACCTTCATAACCAGTGAAAGTATTTAATGATGAGTTACCGGAATATTCGCCAAGCGCTAATAAAAAAAATAATATGGTTAAAGTAGCAAAAATAAATTGCAAAGACCTGCTTATACGAAGTGTGCCAATAAAAAGAAGACCAGTAAATATTCCCCACATAATAAGATAGGAAACCATGGCGCTTCCGGATGCTGCCGGAATCCAACCTAATTTAGGAATTATTATCAATGCCACTAATGTAAGCCAGAAAGAACCGTAAGAAACAAATGCAACGAAACCAAAAGTATTATTTTTTTTCGCCTCCATAATTCCTGCTATTATCTGGGTAATACCACCATAAAAAATTCCCATTGCAAGTATCATTGAATTCATTTCAAAAATCCCCGCGTTATGCAGATTCAATAAAACAGTAGTAAGCCCAAACGCAAGAAGCCCTAGCGGCGCAGGGTTCGCAATGGTATCTTTTATAACAATTGTTGACTGATCCATAAGTAATAGTTTTAAATTAAAATTTAAAGTACTACTAATAATTTAAATTCCTTAAATAAAAAACAGGTGGATGCATCCCTAACATCCCTAAGTTTCTTCAGAATATGATTGCCTAACTTTTCCAGCGCATTCTTTAATAATTATTTCACAAAAATGCAACACCTGCATATCGTTCATTTTATTTTTATAAGGTAGTTTCGTTTGCTCAAAAATTTGAATCCCTTTAGGATGAAAACTAACTACAAGTTTACCTTTTTTAAAATAGTTCTCATAGGGATTTTATTTTCCTTTTCACCTTCCCGCAGTTTTGCGCAGCAAGCCAAAGTTACTTTAAGAGTCGTTGACAAGCAGGCCCACCCTATATCCTACGCCACAGTAAAAGTTAATCCTGAAAATGATTCCATTCATTCGATTCAAAAAGTGACCGATAGCCTTGGAATAGCAGTTTTTGAATTAATTCATGAGCACAGGTACACCATTTTCATTACTTCGGTGAATCATATCCCTTTGAGGCAAGGAATCGCGTTAATGAAGAACAATCAGTCGTCATTCAATTTTACACTTGAAAATACTGCTACTTCTTTAGATTCCATCATAATAAAATCAACGAAGCCTTTAATGAAGCAGGAAGACGATAAAACAATTGTTGATCCGGAAAACCTGGCAGCAAGTTCCTCAAGTGGATATGAGGTAATAGAAAAGATCCCTGGAATTTTTATGGACCAGGATGGAAACATTTATTTAAACAGTACTACACCTGCTTCTATTTATATTAATGGGCGTGAACAAAAAATGAGTACCGCTGATGTGGCTTCTCTTTTGAAGAGCCTGCCCCCAAACTCAATTTCAAGCGTAGAAATCCTGCGTACACCCTCGGCCAAATATGATGCCTCTGGAAGCGGAGGCGTGGTGAATGTGGTTCTGAAAAAAGGAATTAAAATAGGGCTTACAGGTAGCGTAAACGGAGGGATGCAACAAGGAAAATATGGAACGCAGTTTACAGGTTTTAATTTGAACAACAGTAATGGCGCACTATCAACTTATCTGAACGTGCAGGTTACTCACAAAAACA
>JBDTEK010000221.1:0-6743 GCA_039922575.1 Ginsengibacter sp. | reverse complement strand
AATTCCCTATTAATCCGGTTGCTCCAATTACAACCGCTATTTGTTCGTTCATAATTCACTATTTTGCCGTTCAATTTAAACTAATGCAAGTTCATCAAAACTTTTCGCTTAAACAGTATAACACTTTCCGAATAAACGCTTATACAAAATATTTTGCCAAATTCGGATCAGTAGAAGAACTTCGAATAATTCTTGAAAACAGACGAAATGATTTAAGTAAAATGATTCTTGGGGGAGGAAGTAATATTCTTTTTACAGGAGATTATGATGGCCTTATTTTAAAAAATGAAATAGAGGGAATTGAACTAATAAAAGAAGATGAGGATTTTATTTTTCTAAAAGCGGGAGCCGGTGTAAGATGGCATCAATTCGTAATGTATTGTGTGCAGAATAATTTTGCAGGAGTAGAAAATCTCTCACTAATTCCGGGAAATGTGGGCGCAACGCCAATGCAAAATATTGGAGCGTATGGAGTAGAAATAAAGGATGTTTTTTATGAATTGGAAGCATTTCATTTACAGAGAAGAGAGATTGAAAAATTTGGTAATGAAGAATGTCAATTCGGTTACAGGGAAAGTATTTTTAAAAAGTCATTAAGGAATCAATTTGCGATTTTGAGTGTTACTTACTGCCTTAAAAAAAAGCCTGTTTTTAATATCTCGTATGGAGCTATAGAAGAAGAGTTAAAGAAAATGAAGATAACAGAATTGAGTGTGAAAGCCATATCTGATGCGGTGATTTACATTCGCAGTTCCAAATTGCCGGATCCGGAGAAGATTGGAAATGCCGGAAGTTTTTTTAAGAATCCTGTGCTCGGCAGTGATGATTTGCACGATTTACATAAATTAGAGTTGTTACAAAATGTGAAAGTTCCATTTTATAAAATAAATAATGATCAATTTAAAGTTCCCGCAGCATGGCTGATTGAGCAATGCGGATGGAAAGGGTATAGAAAAAATGATGCAGGATGTTATGATAAGCAAGCATTGGTTTTAGTAAATTATGGTGACGCTTCCGGGAACGAAATTTATAATCTGAGTGAAGAAATTATCATTTCAGTAAAAGAAAAATTTGGAATTATTTTGGAAAGAGAAGTAAATATAATTTAAGTGCAAACGCAGCTTTTTTTTGTATTTTCGTGTTAAACTAAAACTGGTTTATGAAGAAAATAACCTAACTCCTTGCAATGGTCATTTCTACCTCTTTGCTTTTTGCACAAGACAAAATCTATAAACTGCGAGGAACTGTAATTAATGCTAAAGTAATTGAAATAGGTACTGATGAAATAAAGTACAAATTGCAGGAAAATCCTGATGGTCCCGTATATGTAGTAGATAAATCTACCCTTAACAGAATTGAATTTGCGGACGGAAGAGTAGAAAAGTACAAACTTAGCTTTAAGGATCCGGCAAATTATGAGGGACAGCTAACCAAAGCTATCAAGATTAACTTTTTGGCTCCCTTGCTTGGTTATTCGCAATTTTCTTTCGAAAAATCAGTTTCGCCTTTACAAGCCTATGAACTAAGCGTGGGAATTATTGGTGCTGGTAAAAATATTCAAATTGATAATTATTATTACAATGGACAAAATACCTTTTACAGGAGAAACGCATTCGGTGGGTTTTTAGAAGGAGGTTATAAATTTAATAAGCTTCCTAATTTTTTAACAAGAGGAACGCACATGTCGCATATTATGCAAGGCACCTACGTGAAGCCCACTGCTACCCTGGGATTTTATACAGACAATGCCTTAAACTATAAAACTGGCAACCCAGTGCTTGAGAAAAGAAATAATATATTCGGAGCAGTCATTTTAAATTTTGGACGCCAATGGGTTTTTGGAGATAAGTTTTTGATTGATTTGTATTATGGTTTAGGTTATGCGTTTGATAATACAAAGAGTGATTACAATAATGATTATTACGGAGATATATTTAATCATTTTGTCATCCAAAAGGCAGGGCCCGGTGCTAATCTTGGTTTAAGCGGAGGATTAAAAGCGGGCCTGTTAATTAAATAAACAGGATTTAATCACTTCAATAGCCATTCAGCCTGTCGAAATGAATTGATTTTTTATTTAAAATCGTTCTCATCTAACTCTTCATCACTAAAGTTTTGAGAGCTTAAGTTGAGCATGCTTCCCATCAAATCTTTGAATTCTATTTTACCTTCCACCACTTTTTTGCTGATCAAAGAAAACGTTGATAGCCCGTGCAAGACAAATTCCATCAGCAATGCGTTTTCTTTTGTGTTTGAATTAGGAAAATGCTTTTTTACCAAACCAAAAAGACCATCAACCTTATACAATAATTGAATTTTTTCTTCATCTTTTAATCCAAAAGAGATATTCAAATTATTTCCGGAATCAAACCAACGGGTAATTGCTTTATACGGATTTTCTTCAATCACGGAATCTCTTGTCTTTTTCTTTTTATAAGCCTCAGGATTTGGGAAATAATTTACAAATTGAGTACGAATCGCTTTTTCCAATAAATTATAAGCAACTTGGTAAGGCCCTTCCTGCTCACCTTCATACACCAATTCTATTTTTCCTGTTATGGATGGGATGATGCCAACAAGATCGCTGATCCAAACCTGTGTTTCTCTTTCTTTATTCATCATGGCGCGCCTTTCTGCAGCACTAACTGCATTTTCATAAGCTGAAATGGTGAGCCTTGCAGAAACCCCACTTTTCTTATCAACAAACTCACTGGCACGTGCCTCAAAAGAAACCTGTTCGATCAGGCGCTTTATCAGATCGCTCACATTCACTCTTTTCAATTGATCATCATGTATTGTTGCTTCCTGTTCTGTGATAGAGAGTGAATTTTCGATAGAGATTGGATAGTGTGTGAGGATCTGGCTTTCTATGCGGTCCTTAAGCGGTGTTACGATGGCGCCACGATTGGTGTAATCCTCCGGATTAGCAGTAAAAACAAACATGATATCAAGCGGCAATCTTAATTTAAATCCTCTAATTTGCAAATCGCCTTCCTCTAAAATATTAAATAATGAAACCTGAATGCGCGCCTGCAGATCCGGTAATTCATTGATTACAAAAATACCCCTGTTGCTTCTCGGGATGATTCCAAAATGAATCACTTTTTCATCGGCATAACTTAATTTTAAGTTGGCTGCTTTTATAGGATCAATATCACCTATTAAATCAGCAACGCTCACGTCAGGTGTCGCCAGTTTTTCTCCATAACGGTCACTTCTATGAAGCCAGGTTATTGGTGTATCATCTCCTTTTTCTTCGATTAAGTCTCTGGCATATTTACTTAATGGCTTAAACGGATCATCATTTACTTCGCTTCCCTCAATTATAGGAATGTATTCATCCAGCAATTCGATCATCTGCCTTGCCATGCGGGTTTTAGCTTGCCCGCGCAGGCCAAGAAATAAAATATTATGCCGAGACAACAAAGCCCTCTCTGTATCAGGAATTACTGAATCTTCATAACCGATAATTCCTGGAAATGTGATGTCTTTTTTAGTAATTTTTTTTATCAGGTTTTCCCGTAGTTCCTCTTTTACAGACCGGGGTTTGTAATTGCTTTCTTTTAACTGGCCTAAGGTTTTTATATTTTGTATGTTCATTTTATTTTTCTTTGTAGAATTTAATTTCTTTAATAAAATTGAGATCTTTTTTATTGTCGGTGTAGAGAAATAAGTCGTTGCGTATTGCGGTTGCAGCGATAAAAGAATCTGAGACCTTCATGTCATTAATAAATGAATATTTTTTAAACAATGTAAATGCTTTATCAGATATTTTTTCATCGATTAAGGCAAGGTTGTAATACCGTAGCGCCTTATTAAATTCTCCAAGTTGATGAATGTTTTTTGCTCCATTGAGTAATTCACATGCTGTAATTACAAATATGCAATATTTGCCTTCAAAGTATTTCAGATTATTCTGTTTGTTTTTATCTCCTTTGTTAGATTTAATTAAAATGTCCGTATCAACCAAAGTAGATTAAATATTACCATGACTGCTCCCTTAATTTTTTTCCATCAATATTAAAATCTTTCCACTTATTAAAAAGATAAGTATGGTCGATTTTTTCTTTGGAAAGAGGAGTTTTTTTCCTGGTGGATAATTTACAGACAATAATTTTTCTTTTTTTAAGTTCCGTAACTTTTACGCCAAATTTTCCTATTACTGCTGTCACTACTTGTTCAGATTCTTCAGGGGTTCTTACAATATATTCTTTCATCTGATTTTATTTTTTATTGAAGTTACTAATTTATTTTAATCAGTAATACTACCATTAATACACTGTCTTCCTCTTTCCGCTTTCAAAATCCCTGAATATAAAAGCGCCCAGCTTATCAAGCGATGCAAAGAAAGCTTTTCCATTATTGGTTTCAGTAAATTCGGTTACAAACCTTTGCAGATATGGATCGCTTGCGATCATAAATGTTGTGATCGGTATTTTTAATTTTTTACATTGTGCAGCCAAATTCAAACAACGGTTCAGAATTCTTCTGTCAACTCCAAAACTATTTTTATAATACCTTTTTCCAATTTTCAAACAAGTTGGTTTTCCGTCGGTGATCATAAAGATTTGTTTGTTGGGGTTTTTTCTTCTTCTTAAAATATCCATTGACAGGTTCAATCCAGCAACCGTGTTGGTATGATAAGGACCCACCTGTAAATAAGGAAGGTCTTTTATTTCGACGGTCCACGCATCATTTCCAAAAACTACAATGTCAATAGTGTCTTTGGGGTATTTTGTAGTAATTAATTCACTTAACGCCATTGCCACCTTTTTTGCAGGAGTAATTCTGTCTTCTCCATAAAGAATCATGCTGTGCGAGATATCAATCATCAATACTGTAGAGGTCTGCGCTTTAAAATCTGTTTCACGAATTTCCAAATCATCTTCATTCATTTTAAAGCTATCTACTCCATGGTTAATTTGCGCATTACGGATAGATTCTGTAAAATCAATTTGTTCCAGTGTGTCTCCAAATTGAAAGGGTCTTGTTTCGGGATTTATTTCATCTCCATTCCCTGGTTTAAAAGTTTGATGATTGCCGGATTTCGTTTTCTTTAGCTTACCGAAAATTTCTTCAAGGCTTCGTTTTCTGATTCCCTGCTCTGTTTTAGGAGTGATTTTTATTTCACCTTTTTGTTTATTTTCATCTATGTAACCTTTGGTTTTTAAATCTTCTATAAAATCGCCCAATCCATACTCATCATTGGTCAATTGATACTCTTTGTCAAGTTCAGTAAGCCAGCTCAAAGCTTCGCCTACATCGCCGCTTGTATAAGTGAGCAATTGCATCATTATATCCAGCAATTTTTCAAAAGAGGTTTTGCTGTTTTGGCTGGGATCGTATTTGGAAAAATTATGAAAACGCATTTTATTTGAAAATTAATAATTGATTACTGCTTGCTGCAAGTTACTTTACAAACGTTTTATATCACTATTCTCTATTGTTAAAAAAGCGTATGGTGCAGCCCAACGCTAAGGTGCGTCGCCCTTACAGGGCTTTGTTATCGTCTTACTACTAAATGAAAAAAAATACAGAGAAAGAATATCAACCATTCATAATTGGAAACCGATATTAAAATAGTTGCGTTGTTCATCAAGCCCTGTAAGCGCGGCATATCTTAAAATATGGCAACGCCATATTCTAAATGCCATATTCTAAATGCCATATCTTAAATGCCATATCTAATTTACTAGCCTATGACGTTTTAATCTATTAGCATTGGGCGTTGCCCAACGCTAAGGTATATCGCCCTTACAGGGCTTGCTAATCTCCTAATCCCAAACATAGCGTTCATCAAAATCTACTTTATACTTTTTAAAAAATAAACGGCATTCATCCTGGAACGATCTTTTGCTATGATGCTCTTTTTGATGGGAAATATAATCAACTACTTTATCAACATCCTGAGGATTTACCGAAAAGGCTGCATAACCGTCCTGCCAATAAAAATTCGCATATTTATCATGCTTGGTTTTGATCCACTTACTTGAACTTTTTTTGATTTCTTCTAATAATTTCATCAAAGTAATTTTTTTTGAAAATTTACATATTATATGGATATGATCATAATAACCACCGACTTTTATTGGTTCACATTCCAATGCTTTACATGTGCCTCCTATGTAAGCATGTAGCTCGTCTTCTATGCCCTCATCAATATTTGGCTCCCTGTGTTTTGTACTAAAAATTATGTGCACATAAATTTGATATAATGATTGTGACATAGCTTTGGTTTAATGGTTTTGAATTGTCAATAATTAATTTTGTTTTATTCAATAACGGTAAACTCAAATATAAGTTTCCAATTTGGGACTTTTACATAAAAACTCTCATACATTTTAATAGATTTTTTTCAACATACTACCAGCCCTGAAAGGGCGGCATATCTTAGAATATGGCAACGCCATATTTTTTTGAGCAATGTATATTTTTTGAGCAAATCAATATCCACACATAAAATAAAAATCCCGGCTCGTCTGCGAGCCGGGATTTTCTATTATCGCTAAATATTGCTGTTTTTCTATTGCGTCTTATCATGCACCTGAGTATCTCTATGTATAGGCGTATTTTTTATTACAGGGTTTGCACCGGTTTCAGTTGATAATATCGGCTGTGGATTCTTAAAGTATTGTTCCATACCATTTACCTGTTGCAGAAGCTGCTGCACTATTTGGTTATCATAAGAAAGCGAGCCTTGTTTGCTTTCGTCCAGGCTATTGAAATAGGTGATTTGCTGTTCA
>JBDTEK010000220.1:0-9984 GCA_039922575.1 Ginsengibacter sp. | reverse complement strand
ATCTGCGATGGCGGAGAAAATGCATGACTTTTACAAAAACAGGAATTATCACTTTGCCTGGTTCAGCGCTGATGGCCTCACTGAGCAGGCGCAGGCTTTTTACAATCTTCATAATACTTATGTAAAGGCCGATATGGATACATCACAGTATGATATGAAATTGGATACGACGATGGAGAAATTACTCAATGACGAAAGTTTTACTTTAACTCCGCAGGAAGCAACACAAACAGAACTTCATCTTACACAACATTTTTTTAAATTCACCAAAGAGGTATATGAAGGGACAATTGATCCTTCACAATTACAATGGCATATTCCAAAGAAAAAAATCGATGCTGTGTCTTTGCTTGATTCACTCATGGCAAAAAATGGGACAAAGCTGGAGAATTGGGAACCAGTAAATCGTTTTTATCCTTTGCTGAGAAACAAACTAATAATATATTATGAAATTGACAAAAAAGGCGGATGGGATTCAATCAATTTAAATAATAAAGTGTACAGGCCCGGCGATTCCGGTGAAGCTATTCTTGCACTCAAAAAGCGTTTAGCCATTACCGGTGATTATACAGGAGAAGACACTTCATTTAAATTTACTAGCCAGTTAGAATTCGGGCTGAAGCATGCCCAGGAACGGTTTGGATTAAATGCAGATGGCGTATTTGGAAATCAAGCGGCAAAAGAACTGAACTTTTCAGTGAAAGACCGGATAGAACAAATGCTCATAAATATGGAACGCCTTAAATGGATGCCCAATGAAAGCGGTGGCATAAGGCTGGTCGCCAATATTCCTGAATTCAGGTTACACGTTTTTAATGGAGGTCAACAGACTTTCAGTATGAAAATTGTAGTGGGGAAAGCCGGGCACAATACGGTTATTTTTACTGATTCTCTGGAAAATATTGTTTTCAATCCGTACTGGAATGTTCCGCAAAGCATTGTAAGAAATGAAATATTGCCGGCGATGAGAAGAAATAGAAATTATCTGAGAAAAAACAATATGGAGCAAACCGGCATCAGCAATGGGTTACCTGTCATCAGGCAAAAGCCCGGACCCACTAACGCTTTAGGAAGGGTAAAATTTATTTTCCCCAATAGTTATAGTATTTACTTTCACGATACACCCGCCAAAAATTTATTCAATCTTAATGACCGGGCATTCAGCCATGGTTGTATCAGGCTTGGCGAACCGGAAAGACTTGCCGATTATCTCCTGCGAGATAATCCTGAATGGACCGAATCAAAAATTCATGACATTATGTTGCATGGAGGCAAAAATACCTGGGTGAAACTAAAGCATAAAATCCCGGTTTACCTTGTCTATTTTACGGCATGGGTAACCAAAGATGGTACTTTAAATTTCCGCGATGATATTTATGGGCACGATGCAAAAATGAAAAAAATGATGTTTGAAAATGAATAGGAGTTTGGTGGTTTATTTTTGGCTGTCATTTTACTCTTCTGTTCGGTGCCCTTCGGAACCGAAACCTCCGAATACAAAAAAGGTGATTTAGTCGGTGTGGTGTTTCCTTTAAAAGTGGATGACATAAGCTAATCTTTAGGGATGGTTCGTGAGGACACGAAGCATGGGGAAAGGCATAAGCTGGTCTTTAAGAATGGTTTGTGTGTACGCGGACCAGGAGAAAGGTTAACCTCCGGTTGGCAGGCAAATAATACATCTTTTATTTTGATGAAATGTTTTAGACTTTATGGTTATCCCTCTTTTTAAAATTAAAAACATCCAAACAGGACTGCCCCGCCTTGTCTCATATCTTTGAAAACTAAAGAAGCATTGAAATGTTTCTTTATGTTATATTTATCAGAATACAATTTATGAAAGTGTTGCAGAACCCGCGTCCGGGTCTAAACATCCATTTTGCAATATACTGTCTGAGACAAGTCTGCTGTCATGGTTCGTATTTCCACCAAACATTGATATGGTGGCCGCAGTCTCGTTTAGTGCAGACATGAACCCGAATCTCCTTTTTTGACGGAATAAGTTTGTATTTGAAATTGCAGGCTGCCGGTCAAGGCTTAATCTTACTTGTGAGGCATTTCTATCAATTGCAACTTTCGCACCATTGTTTCCTTTAAAATCAATTGAGGCAAGTTGTAACGATTTAATACCATTTCTTGAACCCAGATTGATAATAGTATCCAATGGATCATCTCCCGGATTTGGAGGGGACTGTGAAAATATTTTTGTAGAAAAGAGACAAATTGAAAGAATTAATACTGAATATTTGAGTAGGTTGTTTTTCATAGCAATTGGTTTTTTGTTATTATGCTTATCAATTAAGATATTGGAAATTCAATGGTGTAAAATTCTATATTTATTTTATAATTGGGAGTAGTATAGTAACGAAATGTGCGTAGTAAATTTTCTATTAAAAAAAGCGATAGCATTTATAGCTATCACTTTTGTTTTCAACGGTTATAAACAGCCAGGTTGGATTGGTAAATCATCTCATACTGCAATTTGTTTTTCAGCTATCATTTTTCTTAAGTTCAATAAGCCATAACGCATACGGCCTAATGCTGTATTAATGCTGCAGTTTGTTAACGTAGCAATTTCTTTAAAACTGAGGTCAGCATAATGTCTCATTATGATTACTTCCCGCTGATCTTCCGGAAGCAAGTCTATCATCTTTTTTACCCTGTCGTTAGTTTGCCTTTGCATTATACAGTCATCAGCGCCGGCTTGCGAAAAATTTATTGTCTCAAAAATATCCCAGTCATCACCTGTTTTAATGACAGGCGCACGTTTTATTTTTCTAAAATGATCAATACAAAGGTTATGTGCAACTCTCATTGCCCACGGCAAAAATTTACCCTTATCTGCGTATTTACCTGTTTTAAAAGTGTCAATAATTTTGAAAAAAGTATCCTGGAAAAAATCTTCTGCCAGGTATTTATCTTTTACCAGTAAATAAATTGATGTGTAAAGCTTGTCTTTGTAACGATAAATAAGAGTTGAAAGAGCATCGGCATTCCCCTCCATGTACAACTGAATAAGTTGCTGATCGGGTAGATTTGTAAGGGATTTCATAATTGGATTTTGGATGTTGTGTAAATCTGATACAAAACTAAAGAAGACATGAACACCCATTTGTAGTAAGTGAATGAATTGTTTGTAGAAAATTACTTACCGGGATAACGTACAATTACTTTATTATTGATTACTCCCGAGACATACAATAGCTATGTTAATACCTCTAACAAAAAAGATGTTATCCCTCTAACAAAAATGGGGAATCAATTTTTAAGAATCAAGAATAACGTTATAAACTTTTGCCAGCTTACTAAGATCAATAATATTATGACAGTGTAATTTATCAAAAATTCTTGCCTTATGTGTGCCAACTGTTGATGTATGCAGGAACAACTTTTGAGATATTTCTGCTACAGACTCCCCACGGGCAAGATGTTGCAAGATTTCAAACTCCCGGAGCGATAATTTATCAAATGGATTTTCTGAATTACTATTGGCTCGTAAATCGATTAATATTTTTTCACTCAATTCCGGACTTACATATCTTTTGTTATTCAATACTGTACTTATAGCTTTTTTTATTTCAATTTCAGATGCATCTTTTCGTAAATATCCCATGGCTCCCATTTTTAAAAATCTTTTTGCATAAATATCTTCGGCATTCATGCTGAACATAATAATTTTTATTGTTGCTTTAAATGAAAGTATGGTACCTATTAAACCAAAGGAATCAGTGTTTGGCATATTTACATCCATAATAATAAGATCATATTCATTATGCTTTATTTTTTGAAACGCTGAATCCCCGTCATTTGCCTCATCAATTTTACAATGGGCAAGAAAATTTTCAATAACAATTTTTAATCCTGTTCTTAAAATGGAATGATCATCAACTAGTAAAATATTTGGCATATAATAATTATTACATTCTTAAATAAGTATAAGAAGTTTACGTTTAAATACTCAGTTTGAAAGAAATTTTTTATATCGTTTTAGCATAATTGTGATATCATTAGTGCCAGATTAAATTAAGTTTGACGATTCAGCCCTCCTTTGGCGCTAGGTTGTAGTTCATGAATTAAAGCAAACATCCGCTTGTGCTTTCTAAGAGATTACATTATCTTTCAAATCGCAAAAGTCACAAGCGGATGCTTGCGTCAACATGAGGAAATGTTACGGTTAGCACGCATCCCTTACCAGGTTGCGAAACAAATTCAGCAGTTCCATTATACATTTTTGCCCGGCTTTTAATATTATCTAACACAATCCCATTTCGATTTTTTTTGGTATCAAAACCAATCCCATCATCCGAAATGAGAAGAATGACAGATTTTTTATTTTGCAAAAGGTTAATATTAACCTCACTTGCTTTGGCATGTTTTAAAACATTATTAAGTTGTTCCTGTATTATCCTAAAAATATTCAGATCAAATTTATCATTTACACTATTTTCTATGTAAGAATCCACTGCACAATTTATGGCTATTTTTACGGGATGTACTTCCATTGTATCCCGGGCAATATTTTCAATAGCCTTGCAAAGCCCAATTGATGAAATAATATCTGTAGTAAGCCCTTTGGTTATGTTGCGGATTTCTTCAATAGCAGTAAGGGTGTATTCGGAAGAACGGCTAAAATACATTTCTTTGTCTTTTCCTCCCCGTTTAGCCAAATCAAGATAAAGCTTGGAGGCACCCAACAACTGATTTACATTATCGTGAAGCTCTTTTCCAAGATCCAGCCTTTCAGCATCTTTCGCATTTTCTATCGCTTCCTGTATCTCCTTTTCTTTTAGTATAATTTCGTTCTTTAGTTTTTGCTCCAGTGTTATTTGTTGAGTATTATCATGCATGGAGCCTATAATACGGTAAGCTTTTCCGGCAGCATCTCTCAGGATAACAGCATTGCTCGTTATATTTACCATAGAATTGTCTGCTTTTACTAAGCGGTAGCCATATTTCCATTCCGCATCTTTAGAAGCAAGCACCATTTTCAAATGGTTAAATACTTCTTTTCTATCATCAGGATGGATATGGCTAATCCAATCTGCTTTACGGGTCATATTGCCGACTATTTTATATCCGAATTCTTTTTGAAAGCCATCACTTATTATTAAGCGATTGGTTATTAGGTTATAATCATATAATGCATCTAATGACGATTTGAAAACAAACCTGAGATCTTTTAATTTAGCATCTGCTCGTGATTTTGCCAATACAATATTACGGGCCACTACTTTCTCTTTCTTAGCGTCAATATTTCTTTGCTTTGTTTCAGCAAGGGTAATATGGTAAGCTACTATTTTCTCTTTTTTAGTATCAATATTTCTTTGATTGCGGATACGCAAGCTTATATCCTCAAGGGTAAAGACCGATTTTTTAATATTATGCTCACCTACAAAAAGCGAAGAAGTAATTTCACAGGGAATCTTTTTGCCTTTTTTATTAATGGCTGTTACATAAGCTATAGAATGCCCTTTAGCAGTTCGTTGCTTCAGCATTTTTTTAAAAGCACTTTCATTTACATCAAAAATATCTGACTGGTTTTTTGTTAGTAATTCCTTTTGAGAATATCCTAGAAGATTGCAGGCAGCATTATTGGCCATTATTATTTTCCCTCTTATGATGATTACAATATTTGCTTGTATCGAATTATCAAAAGCCATCTGACCAAGCTTGCTATTACTTGCCTCTTTAGCACTTTTAGAAATAAGAGCCCGATTGTTTTTTGGTATTTTAGCGATGATTCTCATTACAAGCAAGATAATTCTTTAATTTGACATCCTAAGTCTTATATGTGGATTATTATTTAATAATAAGAAAGTGTTTTGTCCTGAAATGGGTTGACAAAAATTAAGAGTAAAATGGAACATGAAACCTATTATGTGAAGTCAGTAATAAAAGAGGAACTACCACGGTGGCAAAAATCCTGTTCGTCAGAGTCGCTCTGGCGCAGGTTTTCCGGCCTGTGACTGTTCGTTACTAAAAAGAAAATTCGTGAAGGATACGAATTGGGGAGCGTTAAAACTTTTAAAAATAAAAATATAAATCAGTTTTATTTGTTTGTTTACCATGAGAATCAAATAATAGTTCCCCAAGAAATGTAAATAAAATTCGTGGCAATTTGATAAGCTTCCTTTCTCAATCACTTAATGCCGTGGTGTGTAACTCCGACCAACAACATCAATAGATTCAAATCATTATTTTTATTTCATAAATTAGTAATGAAAATTAAAGTTTTACAATTAAAATTCTAAGTTTTATTTCTCCAAGTATTTAAGAAAGAAGAACATCCACAAGGTCAGAAATGGAGAGAATAAGATGTCGGGTTTTTCCAATTTAGTTTTTTCAAAAAGAAATTAATTTTGATTATCATCTAAACAATTAAATTTTTAAAAAATGAAAATTCCGGAAAATTATCAGGCAGTAATGCCTTATTTAATCATTGAAAAAGCTTCCGATTTTAGTGCATTTACTCAAAAAGTATTTGGTGCGAAAGAAACTTATAAATCAATGCGCGACGAAACCACCATAATGCACGCAGAAATAATGATTGGTGGATGTACTATCATGTTTGCTGAAGCAACAGAAAAATTTAAGGTTAGCAATGCAGGTTTGTTTATTTACGTTGATGATGCTGACCAAACTTATAAAAGTGCATTAGAAAATGGGGCATCTGTGGTAACGGAACTTGAAAATCAACCTTATGGCCGTGGCGGCGGTGTTAAAGATCCATTTGGAAATGTTTGGTGGATCACTTCCGTAATATAGTTGCATTTTTTATAAAAATTCAGGATATTACCAGGCTCCCTTGTGCTCCGGAATGCGGGAAACCAATGGAAGACAGAGAATAAACAGCAAAGCCATTAATAGATAGACATGAGCCTGGATATTATCCGTAGGCGTAGTATCTGCAATAACTGCAGTGGCTATAGCAATCATAAAGATTTGCCCCAACTGAATGCACAATGTACGTAACGCTGCGATGGTTGCTGACTGTTCCGGAGCCAGCGAGAGCCCGGCGTTACGTGCCGGCGGACTATTCAGTCCAATCCCTGCGCCAACAAGAAAGGAAGAGCCGGCCAGCCATATATAGGGCGTAATGCCGGCTACGGGATTTAGAGATAGTAAAGCCACTCCCACTATGATAACAGAGCAACCGATATATAATGGCAGATGGTAGCCTGTTCGCCTCAACAACATGGTGATGATGGCTGACAAGCTAATAGAAGCAACGCCTTCAGCAATAAGCAACGTACCGGAATTAAGGGCACTCATGCTATAACGATTAATGGCATATAAAGGAACGAGAGAAATTGCCCCGATAGTGATACCTCCGTAAATTGCATTGAGAAGATTGACTGATCCGAATCCTTTTCCATAGATAAAACGGGGAGCAATAAAGGGCTGCGTTACCCGGCTGATATGACGAAAGAATGCGGTAATAGTAATAACTGCAACTGTCAACAATCCTATGAAGGTAAATGACCAAACCTTTGTATGCGCTTCTCCCAGGTAACTGGCTGCAAGCATGGCTGCGAGAAGACCGATAGCGAGCCAAACTATTCCTGCAATATCCATCTTGTAATGGGCCTGGTATCTTCTGGGTTTATCTGCGGGGATGAACCGGAAGGATAAAAGGATAACGGCAACTCCTATTGGTGCATTGATGAAAAAAATACCTCTCCATGTCCAATAAGTTACAAAAAGTCCTCCGAAAATGGGGCCTATCATTGCTCCGGCAGGAAAGATACTTCCGAAAAAACTAACTGCCCGGTCGCGTGAACTACCAAAATGATCAACAATGATACCCGTAACCGAAGGAGTAATTCCGGCTCCTCCTATTGCCTGTATAATGCGCAATACAATGATGACGAAAATGTTACTGGATAATCCGCAACATACAGAGGCAATGGTAAAAACAGCAACGGAAAGAAGAAAGATCCTGCGATGGCCAAAACGTATGCTCAGCTTGGCGCTGATCGGGAGCATTATTACCAGGCCAAAAGAATAGCCCGTCAAAATCCAGCCCACCCAATTGACAGTAGTGTGTAAATCCCGTTGCAAGGTATCAAGCGCGGTAGCTACAATAGTGGCATCAACCGTTGTCATGAGCAGAGCCAGGGCTACAATGGTAAACACCAAACCTTTGCGAATAGGTGGACCCTCGTCTTCTTTTTCCGGATTTTTTTCAGAGGTAGAATGGAGAGGTGACACCTTCATAATACTTTCGGGTTTAATTTTTACTCATTGCAAAATTAAGAAAATACGATCCTAAATAGGGGCGCTGAATTACCGTTAGATGTTTTGATGTGGAGAAGAAACTATCCGCGGATAAATTGATTTATGTGTAACGTAGGGCAACATTACCTGTCAGCTTATACGTTACAGGCATAGCTATGAGCACCCTGTATTTACTGAGTAATATTTAAACAATTAGAAAGTAACCCATCACAAATATTCAGCAAATCATAAACCAGGGAATAATCACGGATGAATAATTACCAGCATAGCGCCTGATGAAGTTACATCTACCGAAAAAAAGATTGAATAGTGTAAACCGGCAATATAGAAGTGGTGATGCTTCCATCATTATTTATTGTTTTGCCGGAAATATTTATGCCGATTAAGCCATATTTACCTATTTATATTTTTCTCATGCTATATTACAAAACACTGATGTTGAATTTTTTGTACAAACAATTTGCAGAGGAAATTCCACAAAAGTGAGTAATGTTTTAAGAGAAATAAAGAACCCAATTCTAAGTTATAAGGTGGGCTTGATTTCGGACGCCATTGTTATTGCCTTATTAAATTCTGCAGCATTATTAGTGCCGGGGGTTTTGTATGCAATCTTATTAGGAGTTTCAAGCGCGTTGTGGAATATCCTTCCTTATATGGGAGGTATCATTAGCATCACTGACACGATGCGTGGTACTAAATCAGGTGTTATCTGTTGGAGCAAAGCCAACAGCAGCAGGCAACGGTTCTTAAAATGAACAGGCTGCTGACAATAATGACAGCAGCCTGTTGTGGTATTTTTGCTTAAAAAGATCCTCGATTAAAATGTATCCCAAATGATTATATTAGTGGGTTAGCGGAATTCCTAACGAAATACTTAAAGTGCGGTATTTGTCTTTCTCATTTGTGTTATTATCGGTTTGCATTGAATTGATTTTAGCCAAACCATATCCATAGTTTACTTTTAATAATATCTTTTTAAGATCCACGCCAGCTCCAATATTTAAGCCATAATCATATCTTTTCAATTTAGAATAGGCCTGATCATCTGCAGTAGGATCAGCGCTGGTGAATTTGATAGTTTCTGTGTGGGAACCTGAAATCGCTCCAAGTTGCCCATCAAACTTAGATTTACCGGCAATTCCCATAGCAATATATGGCCCACCGTTAATGAAAATATTAGCACCGGAACCCATTGGCAGGCGCACAATTAAATTGACAGGAAGTTCAAGGTACAAAGGATTGAAAGTTACTTTATAAGAAGCATTCCCCGAACCTCGTTCAGCCTTTGCGCCTCTTCCGTCCAATAATAATCCTGATTCCACCCCCAACATACCGGACGAATTGGAACGTGCCAAAATACCTGCATTAAAAGTGGCAAGGGTATTATTTTTATTTACCGAACCAGAATTAGTAGTAGAAATATTTGCAAGATTTAAACCGCCTTGTACATATACCTGAGCTTTAGCTGTGGTGAATAAAAATGTGCCTAAGACAATAATAAGTAGTTTTTTCATTGATTAGTTTTTAAATTAAAAATAGGTGCTAAGAAACGAGGTTCCAAAAACTCGGCCACAACCACAGAAGAATAATTAAAACTCTTAAATATTTGCCAAAAGCCAAAAGTTAAAAAAAAATTGAGTTCCTATTTTTTGATAAACAGGTATTATGAAATAAGAATTTTACCTGTCAGTAAGCAAGCCTCACCGGCCGACAGACGGCAGTTTTTATAGAAATTTAAAGGTAAAATGC
>JBDTEK010000219.1:0-3491 GCA_039922575.1 Ginsengibacter sp. | reverse complement strand
ACTTTTCAGTATCTCTTATAGGATCAATTATAGCCGATTCCCCTTCACTTTCAATGAAATAGGCTGCCTCGCTGAGACAGCCTGTATAAATTTGTTGTAAATGCATTTCAAATACTTTAAATATTTTGTTTAATATTTACACTTTTAAATTCGGGAATTATTATTGAAATAACCGTCAAAAGGAAAATAAAATAAAGCGTAACTTAATTATAATTTATCAGCACACTCTCTAGCCTACTAAATTCTTTACAAATCCGTTGATAGCTGCAATGCGGCCTTCATTAATTGTGTAAAAAATAAATTTTCCTTCACGCACTGTTGACACAATTTCAGCTTTTCTAAGAATGGCAAGATGCTGTGACGCTACAGACTGTTCAAGGCGCAATTTTACATATAATTCAGTAACAGTAATTCTCTTATGATCATGTATTGTTTTTATGATCTGCTGTCTTAGTTTATGATTGAGCGCTCTTAAAACCAATGCCGCCTTTTTAATTCTTAAATAATCAATTTCCTGCAAAGGATCTTGGGAGTTATTTTGCTCTGAGTGATTTGACTGATGATTGGGGGTTGTATTATTCATACAATTGAATTTAAAATTTAAAAGATAATGGTGTAAAGATTCGCAAATACAAATGTACGTATGTATAATAGATATATATCGTAATAAAATATTAAAAAAGTAATCTGTGGTTATTTATTCACATTTGAATAAAAATCTTTAAGGTAAAGCGGTTCAGCATAAGCGATATCTGCAAATAATTTTTCATTGTATTTGTTCGCACTCATTATTGCAAATGAAGCATCACTTATAGCATCGCAATCTATAAAGGAAGCGTTTAAATCAGGATTAAAATTCTTAAATTTTTCACTTCCATTTCCAAAAATGATCATTTTCATACGATCCGCTATTTCTGAAAATGAATTTTTATTTAATATGATTGCTTCGGGTGCCCTTACTTCTTTTAAATAATAGGTATAAACCCCTGTATAAACTTCCATTCTGCGGGCATCAAGCATCGGGCAATAAAAGCAATCTGCATTTTTCACCATATTGATGGCGGTTAATGCCATTACTTCTAATGTATTCATTGTAATCATTGGAATCTTTAAAGCATAGCATAAACCTTTAGCAGTGGCCAACCCTACCCTTATACCGGTGTAAGAGCCGGGGCCAATAGTTACTCCAATGGCTTTTAATTGATTTATTTCTACACTATTTTCTTCTAAAAGATTTTGAATGGCTGAATGTAAAAAACCGGCGTGCTGTTTCGGCTCCGTATTGTGCATGGAGCTTAAAACGTATTTGTCATCACATAAATTTACAACTGCAGTTTCTGTGGATGTATGAATATTTAAAATAAATTCCATAATATTATTAACTCTATTCTTTTTTTTCTTTCCTCTCTTAATCTACATTGAAGGAAGGAATGTACCGCTTTTCTTTTTCCGACAAAATTTTTAATAAGTCAAAAACTTTTTTAATGCCGATCTTTTCTGCCCATTCAAAAGGCCCAAACGGATAATTAGTTCCCAATTTCATGGCCATGTCTATTTCTGCTTTCGTACTCACCTTTTCACTAAAAGCATAAAAGGCCTCATTAATTATCATGCTGATTACCCGCGCTGCCACCATTCCCGGTTCATCCTTTACTATAATAATTTGCCATCCAATTTCACTAAAAATCTTTTTTGCATCAATGTTGTCAGGAGGCACAATTTCCCAGATTTCCCTTTGCAAAAATCCATTCCAGGCATTTATTCTGGAAACATTACCCGGCAACTTCAATTTTGACAAAGTATTACTGACAAGATTGACAAAAACGGGCTTTTTTTCAAACTTTTCAAAATCAACATTTTCAATTCTTTCATCAAGAATAAAAAAGATATCAAAATCGGTATATTCATTTAATAACGGCAAATGTTTGGAATAAGATATCTCAATATTTTTTTCAACATTTTTTGATCTAATTTCGGTCTCCTGTTCTGAACTTGCGTTTATAAAAATTCGCATACTTTATTTTTTGCAAAAATAGGTTTGTTAATTGATGGAAAGTTTTGCAACTTTATTGAACTTCAAAAATGTATTATGACTAAAAAAATCATCAAAACAGCAACTGCTCCCGACCCTATCGGGCCATACAGCCAGGCCGTAAAAGCCGGCAATTTACTGTTTATCTCCGGACAAATTGCAATAATACCCGGCAGTCTTTATTTAAAAAATGATAACATTGCAGATGAAACTGCACAAGTAATGAGCAATTTAAAAGCGATTCTAGATGAGGCAGGGCTTGATTTTGAAAATGTAGTTAAAACAACTATTTTCTTAAAAGAAATGAGTTTGTTTGCAGCAGTAAACGAAGTTTATGGAAAATCGTTCAAGGCAGATTTTCCTGCGCGTGAAACGGTAGCCGTAAAAGGATTGCCAAAAGATGTAAATGTGGAGATCAGCATGATTGCATCAGAATAATTTTTAAATTAAAATATTTTGAACAGGCAGGTAATTATAACATCAAAGGCGCACAATTATTTAATAGATACGCTTCAACAAAAAGGGTATTCAGTTCTTGATTCTAATAAAATAAGCTATGAAGAACTAACCGCTATAGTAAGCCAGGCCGAAGGGCTAATAGTTACTACGCGTATCCGGATTGATAAACCTTTAATTGACAGAGCTACAAGGTTAAAATGGATTGGACGACTCGGCAGCGGTATGGAATTAATAGATGTGGATTACGCCGCATCCAAAGGAATCAAATGCGTAAGCAGCCCGGAAGGAAACCGCAATGCGGTTGCGGAACATACATTAGGATTGTTGCTGAATTTAACCAATAAGATCAGCGCCAGCTTTGATGAAATAAAGGATAGAAAATGGATAAGAGAAGCAAACCGAGGAATGGAACTTGAAGGAAAAACGGTCGGAATAATAGGATATGGAAATACAGGTTCGTCAGTAACCAAATTGCTTTCCTCCTTTGATGTGACCGTGCTTGCTTACGATAAATACAAGTACGACTTCGGCGGCGGATATATTAAAGAAGCCAATTTCGAACAAGTATGCCGCTACTCAGATGTGATCAGCCTGCACGTGCCTCTTACACCCGAAACCGAACACATGGCAAATGAAAAATTCTTTAACTCCCTCGAACGGTCACCGTTTTTTATTTCTACCTGCAGGGGAAAAGTAACCGATACGGAAGCACTGATAGCTGCTTTAAAAAATAATAAAATAGCCGGCGCCGGTTTGGATGTGTTGGAAAATGAAAAATTTGAAACCTATACAAGAGAAGAAAACCAGCGACTGAACTGGCTAATGATGCAGCCTAATGTAATTCTCACTCCTCACATTGCCGGTTATAGCAAGGAAGCCTTTTATAAAATGGCAAAGGTTTTGCTGAAAAAATTAGAGATAGAATAAGAACTTAATTTTTAATTATATTTGTAATCATACAACGCTTCAACAAATACGGGGCGTTGTATTTTTTTTCATT
>JBDTEK010000218.1:0-4022 GCA_039922575.1 Ginsengibacter sp. | reverse complement strand
TCAATTTCTATACTTTTATGACGCAGCAAAGCGAAAATATCTCTGGCAGAATGGCCCGTAGCCAAAATAAAATTATCTCCGGAAAATACATCCCCATCAGCCGTTCTTACCGATTTTATTTCTTCCTCCCTTATTATGAAATCAGTTACTTTTTTATCAAAATGGAATTCACCGCCACAATCCAAAATCCTCTTACGCATTGCAGTTATGATAAGTGGCAGCTTGTTGGTTCCTATGTGCGGATGGGCATCCGAAAGAATATTTTCATCTGCTCCAAAATGCACAAAAAGATTTAATATCCGATCTATATTTCCGCGCTTAGAACTTCGGGTGTATAGTTTCCCATCACTATAAGTTCCTGCGCCGCCTTCGCCAAAGCAATAATTACTTTCAGGATTTATGATCCCTTCTTTATTTAGTTTTGCCAGGTCTCTTCTTCTGGCTCTTACCTCCTTTCCTCTTTCTAAAATAATTGGCTTTACACCGAGTTCGAGAAATTGTAACCCAGCAAAAATTCCTGCGGGACCACCTCCAATGATGATGCTTCTTTTTGCAGCCTCTGCCACATCTTTGAAATCGAAATTTTGAAGTTTCCTTGTTTGAAACGGTTCATTGATAAACGCGTTCACCGAAAGATTAATCCAAACAATTTTGCTTCGGGCATCAATAGATTTTTTTAGAACATAATATCCATTTATTTCGTGTTCCTTTTTACCTGTTTCCTTTGCGATATATTTTTTAATATCGTCATCATTTACTGCTTCGTGCGGAAGCACCTTTAGGTTTACTTTTTGTTGCATAATCAGTGTCAGGTTTTTATCCTGAATACTCTCACTTTAAACTCATTCCAATTGCGGAAAATGAATGCCAGTAAGGCTTTTAAAAGGGAAGATCATCAATTGCGCTCTCAGATACAGAAGTAAAAGTATCTAACGGCTCAAGATTTTCATTGTTTGGTACGGCCTCTTTTCCAGTCTGAAGGATTTGTTCAATTCGCCAGGCATCAAGATTATTGAAATAAGAAATTTTTCCATCTTTTTCCCATTTGCTGCCCCTGATGTTGAAATATACTTTAATTTCTTCGCCTACATTTATTTTGTCAATAATGGCCGTTTTGTCCTGTACGCTTTGAAACTTTATATAATTAGTAATGTTTCTACCACTTGCATCATCAGATTTTTCAATTATAAACTCTCTTACCTTAAAAGTTTCGGTCCGTTGAATGGTATCAAATTTTTCAAATAGTTTTCCGGTTAATTCATAACTCATGTCTTTATATTTTTTTTTAAAGATAAAGTCATTTGATTTATAATTTTCATTACAAAATGATAATGTCAAAAAATGTTTTGCACATTTATTTTTTTTAGGGTTTCTAATTTTAAGCTGTCAGAATTATTTTGAAAAAAACTGAAAATTGGCCAAAAAAAATAATTTTTCTTTGAAAGACAATGTGGGCTTACCTCTTAAAAATTTTAAAAAAAAGCAATGATTTTATTTTCTTTTTTTTAATACCTAAACTGTTTTAATGGTGAAAAAAACAAACAATAAAAAATTTTTTTTTCAACAAATTCTAATGATATTCGCTGTCTTGCTGGTGAAATTTTTATAAAGCTATTTTATTTAAATTTTATAAGTATCCCCGGGAAAAATATTTCTAATTTCAAATAAATGGCTAACGAAAGATAATGGATAAGGCTTGCGAAACAGTTTGGAGTAATTGTCTCAATATCATTAAAGATATAGTTGAGTGGCAGCATTACAAAACATGGTTCGAGCCAATAAAGCCCGTGCTTCTAAAGGACAAAATATTAACGATACAAGTTCCCAGTCAATTTTTTTATGAGTACATTGAGGAACATTATGTAAACCTTTTAGCCAAGACCTTAAAAAGAGAATTAGGAAAAGATGCCAGGCTTGAATATCGCATAATGGTTGATAGCGGGAATAGTAATAATAAGCCAGTTATGATGGATGTACCTGGCCATGGTTACAAATCATATACAAACAATGAAATGGATTTTCCCTTAGTCTTGAACAACCCTGTTAAGAACCCGTTTGTAATACCGGGACTTAAGAAGATGCAGATTGATCCGCAGCTAAATCCCACATATGTCTTTGATACTTATATTGAAGGTTCCTGCAATCGTGTAGCACGGCGTGCTGGAAAAACGGTAGCTGAAAAACCAGGCTCTACTTCATTTAATCCGCTGGTAATTTATGGAGGAGTTGGATTAGGCAAAACCCATCTTGCCCAGGCAATTGGTAATGAGGTTAAAAGACTGAATAGCGACAAGGTAGTTTTGTATGTAAGCTCTGAAAAATTCATTAATCAGTTTGTAGATCACGGACGCAATAACGCCATCAATGATTTCATTCATTTTTACCAGTTAATAGATGTATTAATTATTGATGATGTACAATTTTTTAACAGGGCTGAAAAATCGCAGGACGCATTCTTTGCTATTTTTAATCACCTTCATCAAAGCGGCAAACAATTAATACTTACTACAGATAAACCGCCCAAAGACCTTGAAGGGGTTCAGGAAAGATTACTAAGCCGTTTCCGTTGGGGATTAAGCGCAGATCTGCAAATACCTGATTATGAAACCAAGATTGAAATTCTTGAGCAAAAAATGAAGAATGACGGGCTTGAAATGCCTAAGGAAGTAGTAAAATATATTGCTTATAACATTCAGAATAATATACGTGAACTGGAAGGTGCATTGATTTCCCTCTTGGCACAATCTTCGCTTAACAAAAGAGAAATAGATTTAGAATTAGCTAAAAAAGTTTTGAGAAATTTCATTAAAACATCATCAAAAGAAATTACGATAGATACCATTCAAAAGATGGTGTGCGATTACTTTGATGTGCCTTATGAGAAATTATTACAAAAAACCCGAAAACGCGAAATAGTGCAGGCAAGACAAATAACGATGTTTTTAGCAAAAGCATTTACCAAAAATTCTTTAAAAACTATTGGTGAACATTTTGGAGGACGCGACCACACCACAGTAATTCATAGCTGTCAAACGGTGAAGGACCTTATGGATACAGATACTCTGTTCAAGGAAAGCGTCATTGAACTTCAGCAAAAAGTTCAGCTTGCAGCAATGTAAAATTTTAGATATACGATTTACAATTTCATGCTGTAATATTTTTAGGTTGTGATCAGGAGGAATCATTTTAAGATTATCCTCCGCGAGGCTGAAATCAAACATATTACATAGAACATTCTTTATCAATCAGATTTGTTTTTTTAATCTAATTATAAGTGAATTAGTCAACTGAAATGAAAAGTACCGACTCGCAAAACGAGTATAATTATGAATAAAACCACTATGATTTCAAGAAGCGCGAACAAGCTTAAAATTTATTTTAAATTTTCATTTAAATGTTTACTTTTGCAACCCTTAATTAAATAGAAGAGCAGGGATTTTGAGAAAAGATAAAAAGACTTAGGAGAGGTGCCTGAGTGGCCGAAAGGAACGGTTTGCTAAATCGTCGTACGGGTCAAACTGTACCGTGGGTTCGAATCCCACCCTCTCCGCTGATTTGATAAGGAGCCGGTAAAAAGTTTTTTCGGGGCGTAGCGTAGCCCGGTTATCGCGCCACATTTGGGATGTGGAGGTCGCAAGTTCGAATCTTGCCGCCCCGACTTACAAAAACCTGAAAACCTTTACTATAAAGGGTTTCAGGTTTTTTTGTTTAGCTTGGTTGTCGTTTTTGTTGTCTAAAAATATGAATAACTATCTTTTGTGCTGTTTTTTGGCAAGTTACCGGAATGAAAAAACCAGCTCTTTAAAAGTTGGTTTTGTCGGGTGAGGTTTTTAGAAATTCAACTTTGAACCGATACGGGCATAATAAGTCTTGCAATGCAAATATGGTGTTTAAATTCCATAATGTTTTGGAAACTATTTTACAAGGGTATTATTTCCGGCGCCATCATTGGCAAGTTTTGCAAAAGTGTAATTTTACCTTTTTTGTGTAAACCATTTCTTAAAAAAACTTCATTCCCTTTT
>JBDTEK010000217.1:0-6783 GCA_039922575.1 Ginsengibacter sp. | reverse complement strand
TTCAAATTACTGACTGGCAAACACATAGATTTTGGAAATTTTTCTCTTTTGCCTTATAACTATGCAGAGAGAGTCGTTCATTTGTCAGAAATATGGAACCATTATGCAGGAGGAATTTTAAAATCCCGTTTCCCAATAACAACGATTTCTGCTGAAAAAGGTAAAAGAATCGCAGGAAAATCAAAAATGAATTTTACATCGTTGGTGATGCATGGTTTAAGCGCCATATCCATATACCTGGATGTTGTAATTATAAGATTAATTTTAGTTAGCATAGCATTGATTATTTTATCTATGATTGCTCTTTTACTAATTTTATATATCAGGTTCTTTACAACTCTTGCTATCCCGGGGTGGGCAACCAATACCTCGCTTGCAGTTATGATTATTCTGTTCCAGGCTTTCTTCCTTTGTTTCTTTTCCGTATTTTCTTCTATTTCTCAAAAAACAAGCGCGCAAATAATTCCGGCGCTGGAGTATAAAAACTATATTTTTAAGACTTATAAAATTGAAAAAACAACAGAGGACACATAGGTATTTTGGGAACGAATTGCAACTTTTTGACAAGGCAGACAATTGGAAATCCTACTTCAAAAATTTTATTTCAAAATATTTAAAGGGTCAAGTTTTAGAGGTAGGGGCAGGAATTGGGGGCAGCACAAAAATTTTGTGCGATGGCAAGCAACATGAATGGTTATGCCTCGAACCTGATGAAAAATTATCGTTGGTTATTGATCAACTTATTGCACGACATCAGTTGCCTGGATGTTGTATAAGTGAAACTGGTTATTTAAAAGATGTTGACAAAGAAAAAAAATTTGATGCCATTTTATACATTGATGTCATTGAACATATCAAAAATGATTATGAAGAGATCAGGAATGCCTCGGAACGCCTCAATCGAAATGGGGTTATAATTATATTAGTCCCGGCTCATAACTTTCTATACAGCCCTTATGATAAAGCTATAGGACATTACCGGCGCTACTCAAGAAAGATGGCGAACTCTTTAATACCTCAGGGTTTCGAAGTTAAAAGGACTGTCTCTCTTGATATTGCAGGCTTATTTGTTTTGCTGGTCAATAAATTTTTTTTAAGACAAAAAGAACCCACCCTTCAACAAATTTTATTTTGGGATAAATTTTTGGTTCCCATTTCAAAGATATTGGACCGATTATTTTTTTTTCATATTGGCAAATCATTATTATTAGTGATTGAAAAAAGTGATCGGTAGGGCGTTCGGGAACCAGAAAATTTTCCATAAAAACCGTTCATTAATCTTACCAAATAATTTTTTCAAATAACCTAATTTTTTTTAGATGAATATTACAGAAACTATACGAGACCTTTTCCATCAACCTTATTTTATCTCCTTTCTAGCTGTATTTGCATGTTTTTGTTTTTACACTTTAAAAGATGGTAAAAGCACACCCTTTAAAAAAATTATCTGGATAACCTATACCTCTTTGGCCATCGTTACTTTTTTAATTTTTGTAGTAAGTGCAATAAACAGGTATTATGATCCCCAGGTTTGGGACTTTGGAGCGTGGTATTTATATGGTAAAGTGGCAGCACCGGGTTATAATTATTACTCACCTGAAAATTTTAATACAGTTTTCAATTCAATACTCCCCAGCTTGCCCTTGCCTCTTTCGGATTATGGCGGCTTTGTTGAGGCTGCAGTAAATGTAGGTTTCCCCTATCCTCCTCCTACGATCCTTTATTTTGCCCCTCTTGGATTTTTCACTTACAATGCAGCCTACATAGTTTGGACTTCATTTAGTATGGTTTTTGTTGTAGCAGATGTATATTTAATTTATTCGTTGTTTTTTAAATCATATAGGTGGAACGGATTGCTGCTGGCATCGATATTGTTTTTTATTTTTCTACCTACTCTTTCCACAATAAGCTTCTCACAAACCAATTTCTTTTTACTATTTTACTTGTTGATGATGGCAAAATATCCGGATAAAAAATTTACCGGTATCCTATTTACATTGGCCGTATTCACAAAGCCTTATATGCTGATACTTGGTTTGTTTTTTATCTTAAGAAAGAAGTGGGGAATTATCTTATATTCTATTCTCAGCGCTATATTACTTAACGGATTGATATTTATCTTATATGGTAAAGATATTTTTATCAGCTACCTTTTTGATAACCCTACCAATAGGGCAGCATCCTGGGCTTTTTCTGAAAAAGTCAATCAATCATTAAACGCGGTTTTACTAAGGCACCATTTAATTACACTCGACCATCCAGTAGTCTATGTATATATAATTGCCGGAATTCTCTTATTAATGGGATTATTTTTGGGTTTTTTATTAAAGAGAAAACTTTATGATTTTATCTTGCCTACTTTGTTATTGGTTGGACTATTGATTTATCCCGGAACACTAAGCCATTATGGAGTGATATTATTGTTTATAATTTTCCAATTTTTTGAGGAAAAAAATCAACTTGGATTTAAGCCATATTTCAATATTTTTATAATTGCTGCATTTTTCTATTTGACTACCATTTCAGTTTTTTCAGCTATTTGCTTTCTTATTATTACCATTGTTTTCAAAGCCTTCCTGTTAAATACACCTGAAAGAAATCTCAGTAAAATAGTTAATCAGCGAATTTAAAAATTGTCTTCCCAAAAACAATCCTGAAGTATAATGTTCATGTTACTACTGAAAATTATTTCACCTTTTCTTATCCGGAGATGTTTGAGTGTTCGCTACAATTTACCGGGAATATCTTCTTAATTAATAAATACAAAAAATAATGAAACTACTTCTTCCGGATAAAAATTTATTAAAAAAAACCGGAGCGGTGGATTACTACGATTGGAATTATAAATTCCCAATCAAGTACATTCAACAATACCGTTTTAAAAAAATCGTTCAGTTATTAGGAAAGGAAAAGTATCCTGTTTTGCTGGAAGCGGGTACTGGTAGCGGTATCTTTCTTCCTGAATTATCTAAACACTGTGAGTACCTCTACGCCTTTGATATTCACCATGATTTTGATAATGTCGCTGTCATTTGTGAAAAGTATAAGATCAAAAATTATAATCTTAGTACGCAAAGTATTGATGATACGAACTTTCCGGATGGATCTTTTGACGCAATAGTAGCAGTAAGTATGCTGGAGTTTGTACCTGACATCCAAAAGGCTCTTTCTGAAATCAAAAGAATTCTTAAAAAGGATGGAGTTTTCATCACAATTTGCCCGATGGAAAGTAGTATTCTTGATTTCTTTCTTTCGTTATACACAAGGAAAACACCTAAGGAGGAATCCGGTGATTCCAGGCAAAAAGTTTCTAAGCTTTTAGAACAAAATTTTACAATTATAAAAAAAGGATACATGGTTCCGTTAATTGGGAAATTTTTTCCTGTATATACGCACTATAAATTGAAAAAACCCTGAGCGCATGAAAAATGAAAACAAGCCATTCATAAGCATCGTACTTCCCTGTTATAATGAGGAAGCCATTCTTCAGGCTAATCTCGATACAATTATTAATTATCTGGAAAGCAAGCGTGACAAGTATCAATGGGAAATTGTTTTGATCAATGATGGCAGTAAAGATCAAACCGGGGCAATCGCCGATGAATATGAAAAGAGATATGGCAATAATATAAGAGCGATACATCATCCTACTAATTTAAATCTCGGAAACGCTCTAAAAACCGGCTTCAACAATTCTAAAGGCGATATAATTGTGGTGATGGATATAGACCTCAGTTACTCGGTGGATCATATTGAACGGATGGTCGACAAAATGATTGACACAAGTTCTGATATTGTGATTGCATCTCCATATATGCCTGGCGGGAAAGTAACGGATGTTCCTTTTGCAAGAAAAATGATGAGCCGCTGGGTAAACAGATTCATGCGTATTGCAGCGCAGGATAAGTTCCACACTTATACGGGTATGGTGAGGGCTTATAGGAAAGACTTTATCCGTACGGTAAATCTGAAGACAAAGGATTATGAAATCAATCCGGAAATATTATACAAGGGGATGATTCTGAGGGCAAGAATAATTGAAATACCAGCCCACCTGGACTGGACAGAACAAAATAAGTATAAAGGGAAACGTACTTCCAGCATTCGTATGTTGAGAGGATTTTTCTCGGGAATCATGTCGAGCTTTATTTTTCGGCCTTATATTTTTTTCCTTGGTATTGGTGCATTTCTGATGTTACTTTCCATGTATGAATTGATATGGCTACTTTCTGATACTCTTTCAGATATGTCGCGGCACACCGAAGTTGGGCGATCTTTTTCTGCAAGTCTTGCTTTGCAGTTCAGGATAAATCCTCAAAGCTTTGTGGTGGGTGGCATTACCTTTATTGCAGCTATCCAGTTTTTAAGTTTAGGTTTTTTATCCTTGCAAAGCAAACGCTATTTTGAAGAACTATTTCATCTTGGCACAGCTTTAAAAATGCAAAAAGATGCGTAAGAGGACCATGATTTATTTAGTTAATCAAAGCGAATTTTAATGAAGAATATTAAAATAACTAAGAACCCTTATTTGCTATTTTTACCTTTTTTAATTGTTCTTGTAATTTTTGCTATTCTAAATCCCACTACCGGATATGGGGATGAACAACGTTATCTGACATTTGCAAATAACCTGATACACGGTTTTTATTCGCCGCCCCCACCAAATGTCAACTTAACGAATGGTCCCGGCTACCCGATTATTCTAACGCCTTTTGTCGCTCTGAATTTGCCATTAATTTACATTACTCTTTTAAATCCATTTTTTTATTATTTCTCGATCATATTTCTTTACAAAGCATTACTAAAAGTTGTTTCGTATAAGACAACCCTAATTTTTAGTTTCTTCTGGGCATGTTATTATTTAGGTTACCAGAACATAGTATTCGTGATGACTGAAACGTTGACCTACCTGTTAATATCCATACTGATCTATTCTTTGGTAAATGTTTTCCAATCAACCAGCCGCCGTAGAACAGTAAAATACATCATCCTTTCAGGATTTATTTTTGGGTATATAGTTTTAACGAAAATTGCCTTCATTTATGTGTTGTTTGCAATGCTTGCAGGAAGTGTTTTATTGTGGGCTTTTAATAGGAAGAAGAGTAATTATAAAAGATTGGCAGCCATCACGGTCGCAGGCTTTATTACGGTATTACCCTACCTGGTGTACGCTTATGCTTTAACCGGGAGAATGTTTTATTTTAATACCAATACAGGTGACGCTTTGTATTGGGCCAGCACCCCATTTGCAAATGAATATGGAGATTGGAAAGGTGATCTTTCACAGGGAGCGGCTGATCTGAGCAATTATAATATTCCGGGCGCTGTGGATACTCTGGTGGCTCATCATCAAATAGATTTTGATATAGTTAATCAGTATAGCGGTTATTCCAGGGATAGCGTGTTCAAGAAAATTGCCATTGACAATATAAAAAGTCATCCTTTAAAATTTTTACAAAACTGCTTCTATAATGCCGGAAGGCTGATGTTTCATTATCCTTTTTCCCAGGCCATCCAAAGGCCTAAAATACTGCTTGTATTTCCTATAAACGGAATCATATTAACTTTGATGCTTTTAAGTTTAATTCCCACCTTCCTCAACTGGCGAAAGCTTAGTATTCCTCTCAGGTTCCTTTTGATTTTTACGTTCTTGTATTTAGGTATGAGTACATTGGTGACCGCTCTTGTTCGCATGTTCACCATAATTGTGCCTATTCTCTTGTTTTGGTTTGCAAATATTTTTCAAGAAACGGTGAAAGTTAATCTCCGGTTTAACGACAAGAAATAATTTTGTAGCCTACCGATGTCACATTGTGAATCTGAGAAATTTATGGTTGGTTTCTTCATTAAAAAATTTCCGGAGATATTGTACCGTAACGATACTGCTGACTTTTTTTCTCTCGCGATACTACAGAAAGATGTACAACATCTAATCACCACGGCTTCATCTTCGGTATCCAGTATCCAGCGCTTTTTGTCCCATTCGGCTCCGCCCTTGAAAATCCATGCGGTGAGACACTCTCAACCCGCGACTCACTATTCACACTTGCAACTCCCCACTCCTTGCTCATTCATTCCCTCATTCGCTTCTTTAGTTAACTGTTTACTAAAACAACAAGGTTTGTACAGCTAACCGTGTGTTTTTTTTATCTTGCCTGACTAAAATTATTTTAATGAAAAATATTTTACTCATTATTAATATTATTTTGTTGGTATTGGTTGGTTACCTGTATTATTTACAATTTGGTTCTCATAAGACGACTACAGTTAAAGATGTAAAATCGGTTAAATCGGACAATCTTAAGATGGATTCAAGAGTTGCCTATATTGATCTTGATTCGCTGCAAAACAATTATTATTATTATAAAAAAATAAAAGCAGATTTTGAACGTAAGCAATCAAGTGCGAATAATGAGATCGCCGCAATGCAAAAAAAATATCAAACCCGCGCCATGCAATTGCAGCAAAAGGCAGCTACGATGAGTCAAAAGGAGCAGGAAGAAGCCATGCAGGAAATTAATAAAATGCAACAGGATATGCAATCGCGTAAACAAAATATAGACAATGATCTTTATAATTATAATTCAAAGATGAAAGAAGATATTTTAAATCGCATTCAAAATTTTTTGAAACAATACAATAACGACGGTAAGTTCTCTTACATATTTTCTTATGAGCCCGGATTTATGTTTTATAAAGATTCTACTCTGGACATAACACCTGACGTGATAGCTGGATTAAACAGTATAGACTCATCTAATAAAAAATAAGTGAGACATTGCC
>JBDTEK010000216.1:0-14724 GCA_039922575.1 Ginsengibacter sp. | reverse complement strand
AGTGATGTGACCATTACATTACCGGTTAATGCTGTCAATTTAAGCGGAGCCGGAATGGATGCGGATGGAAGAATAACTGGCTATCAATGGAAGCAAATTTCAGGTCCTGCAGGAGCCACTATTTCTTCGCCTAATACAGCCTTAACCAGTGTTAATGATCTTACAGGAGGCACTTACGAATTTGAATTTACGGTAACAGATAATAATGGTGCCAAAGGAAAAGATACCATGATTCTAGTGGTCGCTTTAGGAAGGCTTTCTACGCAGGAGTCAAATAGTTTGATGGTTTATCCGAATCCTGTGCGTGATATTGCAACGGTTGAAATAAACACGCCAAAATTAAATACGGATTTGGTGCTCACCGTTACAGCTATGAGTGGGAGAGTAATCTATAAAAAAGTGCTGAAATCTATTGGTAATACTGTCACTGAAAAAATAAATATGGTGAATTTTGCACAAGGAACTTATATGGTTACAGCTATTTTCAATAAAGTGGATAAGCAAACCTTCAAAATAATTAAATTATAATAGCTGAAAATTCATTTATCGAATAAAAAATTCAGAAGTTTACTGGAAATAAAAAAAGCGGTTGGATTATCCAATCGCTTTCTTTTATTCAATTCTACTGCAATTCTACTGAGAAATGTTTGATAAAATTTTGTGTAGCCTATGCTGGACAAGGCTTTGAAAGAAGTTTACTGAAACCCATTTCGCTAAACTTTTTGTCATTTTCTAAAAATCCAAATGTTGCTTTTTTTTAGCAAATAGAAATCCAATAATCGCTTCCAATAAAATATTTTTTGCAAGAAATCACCAGCAATTTTTCAGTACATTACCGGTCTACTTCTCAAATCCCAGTAATTTCCTTGCTAAAAAATTCTAAAAAGTCATAATTTATTATTGAAGTGAAATTAATCTTTGATTATCTGCCTAATATCGTTTCAAATTTTTTGACAATGTTATAAAAAGTGGAAGCCTGCGTACCAGATAACCCTTTTCCTATTGTTGCGAATGAACATTCTCTTTTCCCTCCCGAAGGTGCATTTTCTACCCATCCTAAAAGTACCGGATAACCTGTAGAACCAAAAACAGGAGGTTTATCGCTTAGGAACTTTGCCTGTCCATTCTCATACCAGATTATATTATCTGCAGTTGCTGACAACATGAATAAACCTATGGTGTTTGAGGGGGTATAACCGTACTTGTAATATCCAAAATAATCCGAAGCATCATCTTTATGATAGATAGCCATTTCAGTAAATGGAGCTTTAGAGTCCAAACAACCCATATCGTAACCACTTACAGAATTCTGTGTTCTTGAATAGTAAGAAATGGCGTTATCATTAAAGATCATTCCCGTATCATTTAAATGAGTATCTCCAAAATCTGAAATAGTGGGGAATAAAATTCCGGTATTGGCGTATACAGGATTGCCATAAAATGTGATCCTGTATGCAGCGTCTAAATTCCTTGGGTCCTTTAAATTCCATTTAGTTGTTGCAGCGGTTCCTCCAATTACAGGATAAATTGCTGTAAATTTTGACCAAAGTAAGGAGTCTTTTAATTGAGCCACTAAATTATAAATTGCGAATTTCTGTGTGCTATCAGAAATACCCGAACTATCAATAAATGCTTGGGCATCCTTATCATATACAATAGATACATCATCGCCGAATTTTAAATATTCCTTTTGACAGGAAGTAATTAATGCACATAGCAGGAAAAAAAGAAATGATTGTAAAATGATTTTCATTTGCGCTTTATTTTAATAGAGAGACCGTTAACTGAAAACGCTTTAGATAAATCTAGACTTGAAAAAATATAAGCCAAACTTAATTCTCTTCATTCCAGGTGTTTTATTTGTGGGTAGCGTAGCGGCCAAAAATATGCTATTATTTTTTCTTTGCATAAATTTTTTTGGAAAGTTACTTTTTTGCAGATTGTATAGAATAACATCAACTCTTTCTGATTTTTATAGAAACTATTTTACTAAAAAAGTAGGAAAAGTATAAAAACCAAAAAGGCATTGTAACATAAAACATTCTTCTATATGCACTTACCAGCGTGCTTCCGAAAAGATATATTAAAATAAATAAAAGAAGGAAAACCATACCTTCCGGAAATCTTTTGTAGCGAATAATACTAATTGAAAAAGTAAATGCAATCAGAACAATGATAAACATATTGGGCAAAATCGTGAAGTAGGTTCTAATTGATTGCTGTGTGTTTGAGTAAGGATAAGAAAAAAACAACCGGCCCAAATTTGCTACCCAATTTGAAAGATACTTTATTGGATAATTTCTAATATTCTTAATCGCCTGATCTTTATATGATTTATCTTTTTCCATAGGTTGAAAAACGGAAATACTATCCATAAATTTCTTATGATTTGGATTTAGTGATAATGAATCCTGGTTTGACCAGTCTCCAAGCTCATTTGGATAAGGGGAAGTCATAGTATATAAAGACATGCTTCCGGAATTACTCCAATAAAAGATCTTTCCAGTTAAACTGTATGTATAAAAAAGCCAGGGCAAACAGAAAATCATTGAAAGGACGAAAACCAAAATTGACTTTTTAGCAGAGGATCTGAATTCAGTCCACAGAAGCATAAAGACAGAAGTGATAATCATCAAAAGAATTACATATCCAAAAATAATTTTTGTCATGGTAAGATAGGCTATTGTAAGGGCTGCAAACAACACTAATTTCCACGAAATATTCTTTTGGTTATAAATTTTTATTAATAAAAAACAAATAAGACTAATCAAGAACCAGGTAAGTACTTCTGTTAAGAGATAAGGTAGCATTTCAAAAACCGGAAAATATAATCCTAATAGAACGGTAAACACAAGTGAAATGCTTTTTGATGAATAGGCACTGGCGGTTCTATAAGTAAATATGAGTGAAAGATAAAGCAGAACGGCATTTAATAATTTTAATATAAAAAGTGGAATTTTAAGAAATAAAAAGAAAGCAATCAGAATTGGGTAGCCGGGCCCGTTCCAAAGGAAAATATCTGAATGAAGCGGAACATAAAATCCATTTAATAAATTATTTGCGAACAATACGTACCTTCTATCATCGCCAACAAATTGATTTGTAGCAAATGAAATGCAGATAATTAAATATAACAATAAGAATGGGCTTAGCTTAAAGTAAATATTTAAGCCGGAATACCATTTACAAAATCTTCTCATATAGATTACTTTTTAAAAATCCCGTATTTAAGTATTACATATAAAGCCCTGAAGCCATCCTTCCACCCAATTTTTTTACCCTCCTTATAAGTCCTCCCATAATATGAAATGCCAACTTCATAAATCCTGACATCGGTTACACGCGATATTTTTATGGTTACTTCAGGTTCGAAACCAAAGCGATTTTCTTTTAAATTTATTGAGTGTATCATTTTTGTATCAAATAATTTGTAACATGTTTCCATGTCAGTTAAATTTAAATTTGAAAAAACATTTGAAATAGTTGTTAGGATTACATTGCCTATTGTATGCCAGAAAAAAGAAACTCGGTGAGGATTGCCACCTTTGAAACGAGAACCATACACAACATCGGCAAATCCATTAATAACGGGTTTTAATAGGATATTGTATTCCTCAGGATCATATTCCAAATCGGCATCCTGTATTATTAAATATTCACCAGTCGCTTTACTTATTCCAGTTTGTAGCGCGGCTCCTTTTCCTTTATTAATTTCGTGGTTAAAATAATGGATATCCATGCAGGGATTAAGTAAATGATATTCTTTGACTTTTTCTTCGGTATTATCAGATGAACAATCATTGACAATAATGATTTCTTTTCTAATGTTATTAATTAATTCTGCGTTCTTTATTTTTTCCAGAATCAGATGAATTGTTTTTCCTTCATTGTAAGCAGGAATTATAATAGATAATTTCGAGATCATTTTTGTTTTTATGAATGTTTAATAATAGAAAGAAAGCGGAATCAGCCTAAAATATAATTTTGGTATACAGTTCGGGCTGGCAACAGGCTATTATGCTGCGAAAATGTGAGCTCATATTCTTAAAGAATACTTTTGTTCTATGGTAAATTTGGTGAGATAGGATTTTTCTTTTCTCCCATAATAATAATTTGTAACCTTAGCGGAAAAGCTTGAATTAGTGCTATAAAACTTATTATCGTGTTGCTGGAAAGCCTTTCTGAAAAAAAAGAAAAAGAAAATTATTCGCAGCATTTATTTTTAATGGAGCTCATAAGGCCATGAAAAATTTATTCTTATTGATTTTTGAAGGATGACTGCTATCCAAATCAATAATATGGGAACAATCATAGTAAACATCCTGGTTTCAGCACTTCCTAATAAACTGCCTCCTAAATAAAGGAAGGCGATTAAAAGCAGAAACCTGACTGCAAAATTGATTTTTCTCCAATTTTTAAAAGTAGGAATGATACAAAATAATGATAGGATAACAATTACTCCATTAAATGGTAGTCTTAATAATGTTTCAGGGTGCTGCTGTCTATAAGAATATGGGAAATTAAATAATATTCTACCCATATTACTTACACAATTTTTAATAAATTTAATTGGATATGCTTTGATATTATTGATGGCGATTATTTTATAAGCCTCGTCTCTTTTGGTGCCGGTTTTATATTTATTGATTTGTTCAAAATCTTTACTGTGGTTCAATTTTATATGTTTTTCGAAATAGTCATATTCTGGATTTTTTGTAACAGTAGCCGAATCCGTATTTATGTCAGGAAACCAATCGCCATATTCTGATTGATTTGGTGTAGTCATCCAGTAAAGATTATTGCCGCCAATTGTACTCCAATAAAATATTTTATTGGTAGCCTTGTAAGTATATATTAAATAAGGCGATGTGATAGCCAAAGCCACTAATAAAATAATAAATGCTCTTTTATAATTTGTGAATTTAGTGTTGGCGATCCACAATATTCCAATTAATATGATCATAAACAGAAATACATACCCAAAAATTGGTTTGGTGAGCGAAAGAAATCCAAAAGTAAATCCTGAAAGAAAGATATACCAGTTAATTTTCCGGGGATTTATGTTTTTAAAAACATTCACTAAACAGAAAATTAACAGGCAAACTAAAAAAATTGTTAAAGTTTCTGGTAATGCATATATAAGATTCTCATAAATATTGAGATAACACGCCCAAAATAAGCAGGTAAAGATTGCCATACGAAATGAACCAAATTGTATTAAAACTTTGTATAATAAAATGATTGAAAAATAGTAGAATAAAGCATTCATTAATGTTATCCACAATATGGAAACATGCAATGCAACAAGTGGTAATAACAAAATAGAATAACCAGGGCCATTAGCAAGAGTATCAAAATTAATTTCAGATTTGGGAATAAATCCATTTATCATATACTGCGAATAGATTAAGTATCTACTTTCATCACCTACCATTCCTTCGAAGCGAAATACGATGATTACAACAATGTAGAGTAGTAAAAATGGAGCAAATAAAAGAAAAGGATTTCTGGTTATTTTAATGTCTTTCATTTTAATCATTTGATTTCGCAATTCTCCTGAATATGGAGTTTATTTTCATTTTGTTTTTTCACTGCAGTTCCTAAATGGAATAATTCTTCAAAATATCTTTTGCTTTGAAGAGATAAGAATCCCAGGCTTAAAATTTGGATAGCAGCCAGGAAAGTAATGCCACCTACTAAAAAAGATTGAGGGTTTTTTTTGAATTGTAAAGCAAGGCTTAGAGAAAAAGAATTTTCAACACCGGAAGCTTGTGAACTTTTTAGGGCTAAATCCGATAATGTATCATAAAAAAGCCACACTAATTCGTACATAGATAGCGCCATCAAAAAAGTTCCTAACACGAAGAAAAAGATGTAAGGCCTGAAAATAAATGCAGACATAATTCCCGAAAAAAATCCTCTTAACACTCGTATGCTTGAAGTCCTTTTTCCTTTATATTTATTTTGCTCTGTCCAATCTAAATGAGCGGGGATTTCAATAATGTTCGCCCTTAATATCATAGCTTTGTACATGATTTCAGGACTTATTTCATAATCTTTAGTTTTCAAATTTAATGTGCGGATAAATGAAGTTCGATAAGCTCTTACCATTGATGTATAAGTATAGTATTTATCCTGTGCTGCAAGTCTCATAAATTTATTTACCCATAAACTCATCACTCTTCTTCCGAAAGGAACTCCCGTCACCTTTCCTCCTTTCATATAAGGCGAAGCAATTACGATATCAGCGCATTTCGCAATAAGGATATCTACCATTTCTTCAATATACTCAACAGAATAACTCAAATCAACATCTAATACGATTATAATACTTCCTTTGGAGTGACGAAAACCGGTTTGTAGTGCCCGTCCCAGGTTCAGGTTTACAGGGTGGTGAATGACTCTGATTTGCTGTCTTTGGCTGGCAAAGTCGTCAGCTATTTCTCCTGTTTTATCTCTACTACCATCATCTACAATAACTATTTCCCATCTGTATTTGTGATTCTTACTTTCAAGATATTTAATGATAATGCCTAAATTATCGGGTAGTATAGCTTCCTCATTATAGCAGGGAACAATGATGCTTATGAATGGCTTTTCTAAATCCATATTTGGGGTTGTTAGTTGGGGCCGTTGTTAGTATTTAGCGTTCCCGCAAGGTATTATTTTTATATGATTCAACCGTTTTTTTAAATATATCATTCAAATCGCGAAAAGAATAGGCAATTGTTAACTTTCAAATGCTTTTTCACTTTTAGTACATTCGTTCATTTGTCAGTTGTACTTATTATCGTCTACTCCTGAATTTTTTGATGGATGGTTGTTATTTTTTACTCTAAGGACTTGTAAAATTTTAAATTTGGAAGGCTAATGAGGTTAAATGATTTTAAAATAAGAATAATTAGTAAAAAGCAAAAACAAATGAAAAGATAAAACCCACTTAAGATATAAAATATCGCGATAATTGGAATTGTCAAATACATATTAAATCCAAGTTCTCTTTTCTCATCAAAAAATTGGAAAATAATAAATAATATGAGTACTCCGTAGTAATATATAGTGCCGGGATAGAGCATTAAGCCAACCAATAATAATACTGCCCACATAGAATCGTATAATTTTCTTCCAGCTAAATAAAATAAGTAAAAAACAGTTAAAATAAGAATTAAGATTGCTATATAATAATATACAGAAGAATTATTAATTGATGTTAAATGGGATCTGATTAAAACTGCATTCAATGATTGATGCATCGAGTCAGCTTGGATCCACGAAGGATAACGCTTAATCGGATTGTCATAAATATAAGTTATGAAAGGTTCTATACCATAAACCAGAATGGTGAATCCGACTAAAATGAGGGTAGTAGCTATACAATAAATTATTGGTTTCCATTGTTTTCTTATAAGGAAATATAAACCAAATATTAGCATATATGGTTTTGTAAAAAAAGCTAACGCCAGTAGGATACCTGAAAATTTCTTATCAGAATGTTTTTTCATCAGTAGCAATAAAAAAAGCAAAATAAAATTTGTTTGTGAATAAACAACAGTTGAGCGTGCCGGCATAAAAAAGCAGAATAAGATAGCCACCAGCATGAATCCATTTAATTTATATTTTTTCAGAAACAGATCGTAACTCAAATAGATGCAGCCTATCGCGAAAAGAAAATTAAATAGCACCCAGCATGTTAATGCTGTTTTGTAAGACAAAAACCCCAGAGGAACAAATAGAAAAATAGTAGGAGGTGGGTATATAAAACCCACATTTACCACTTCTGATATGTATTGTCTGTAATCTAATGGCGGAAGATCAAGAGTATTGAAAATAGCTTGAAAAGTTTCCGGCAGGTAGAAATTATTCCCGGAAACTCCTGCTTTTCCAAAAAGATAAAATGCGTTAAAATCCCAAGCTTTAAACTCATATAATTGAGTAATAGTAAGTTGAATAAAAACAAAAGAGGCAACAATAAAAATAAAGGAATAAAAAATCCAAATAATTTTTTTTGAGTCTTTATTTTTGAACTTCAAATAATAAAAACAAATGCACGCTAATATGGGTAGAAGATAATAAGATGAATGGATAAGAACATACATATTCATATTTCTAGGATTTAGCTGTGAGGAAATTTTAATCAGTAAAAAAACAGACCAATGATAAATAATATAAAATTAATTGTAGTACCAATTAATCTTCAAATTCTACAGTTTTTTAAAAATATGCCATTTCAAATCGTGAAAAGGATAGGCAATCGTTAACTTTCCAAATGCACGATTGGCTGCATTTAAAATCTTTTTTTTATAAATAAATCCTGGTGTGCTTTCTTCAAAAAGTGAAAGGGCGTGTGCTATTCTGATTTTTTTCAAAGGGCGTCCTTTTCCAATTAACTCAAATCCATAGTAATTAAATAATTGTGTGAGAGTTGAGTCAGAAAACCAGCTAACCACACTGGGCGGACTGTATTCGTGCCAATATTTCCCCATGGTTTTAGCAATCCTACTGTTGCGGTCCCAGAATTCTACCAATACTATTCCTTCTTTATTTAATAATCCGGAAATTTTTAATAGCGCTTTATCACAATCATAAAAGTGGCCAATTACCTGAATCAAACTGATCACATCATATTTTTGATTGCTTTGGAAACACTCTAAGGCACTGGTAATGATAGGTAGATTTAATTTAGATCTTCCGTATTCGGCCATTGTATCGTTAGGCTCTATTCCAGATACCTCCCACCCACATTGTTCATATCCTTTTAAAATAAAGCCGGCAGCACAACCTACATCAAGAATCTTACCCTTTATTTTATATTTTGAAAGTAGCTCTCCATAATTATTTCCGTGAAGCTGAAGAATATCCTTTTGTTTAAAATAGTTGGGATACCCTTGTTTTCCGTCAAAGAAATAACTGTCTCCATATACCTCCCGGACATGGTTTAAAATGTTTTCAATTTGCATAAATTGGTGATCACATTTTTTGCACTGCAATATTTTATACCCATTTTTTTCAAGGAATTGATTTTTCTCTTCCTTACAGGCAATAAATGAACTGCATTTTTTTTTCATTTCACTTTATGCTGATTTTTAATTATTATTTTTTTATTTGCAAACGTGTTTAAACACTAAGAGTTTTTAAACAATACCAGGAGTTTTCCCATCTGCAGCTTACTTACTATCTGGCTAATATCATTTTTTCTGCTGAACTTTTTTTGATTTCCAGATTCATTATTTTTAATTTCTCAGGAAGCCTTTTCGAAAACTTTGACATAGGAACTAATTCAAAATGTTTTTTTAACGTATTTATCGTTATATCAAATACTTTTAATTTCCGCTCACTTTTGATGTTCATTCCGGGAAAGAAGGCAAGGGAAGGCACATGGTCTTTTCCAATTAGGTCTAAAGGATGTAATAAAAAGCTGGGTTGCGTTCCTGTTATCTTACACATGAAAATGGCAAATCGTAAGTATAACTTCATCAAACTTAATGATACGCCGCTGATGTACAACAGATAACTCTGATGAAAAGGTATTTTAAAAACGGGCATTGTGGTAACAGGGATTTCTTGTAAAGTTCTTTTATTTTCAAACTCCCATTTAAAAGGCTTTAGCGGGTAAAATCCTTCTTTGAAAGATCCGAATAATTCTTTTCTGTTGTTTTTTTCTTCTTTTGAGAGTTTGGATTTCCAAAAATAATATTGCCTCATTAAGGGAGAAATGTAAGTGGGTAAGAGAGAAGTATCAAAAAGATAATTGCGATTACGTAGCACTTCCAGAAGATCATTGCTCCAACTAAATCCAGGCCCTCTAAACATATTTGTTCGTGTACCGGTAGCCGTTAGTATAGCCTCTTCAGCTCTGATAATTTCTTCTTCAATTTTTTCTTTTGAATAAGTTTTGAGCCACGATTCGTGATGAAAAGAATGATTGCCAATTTCGTGACCTCTTTCAACAATGCTGCGTAATAATTGGTGATTTTTTTCAATAGCAGCGTCCTGTCCAACTACAAAAAAGGTAATCTTAATTTCTAATTTATCGAGTACATCCAAAACAAGTGGCAAAAACACATCCAGGTAGGAAGGAAAATTTTCCCAGCCATCATCACCATGAACTTTCATATAGGACCACTGATTATCCAAATCGAGTGATATACTTGCCATTAATTTTTTCTTTTTCATGTTTTAGTTTTTTGCTACCATTTTCACGGATTCTTTTAGTTACGGATCACACAGGTTTTCATAGATTATGGAAAGGTTACTTTATTTTTCCCCACAATCTGTAAATCGCTCTCGGATGAGATTATTTCCTCCAATTTTGTTTCAGCCACACGAACCGTTTCATTTACGTTCAGCGTTCCATCCTTAATGTGCGATGTATTTATGATGTATAAATTTGAAATAGAAGTTTTTACAGCGGGTAGAGTAGATGAATAATTAAGTTTTGCTACTGTGATTACATGCTTTGCCCGCGCCACTCCCACGAATTTGATGTGATCATCTGTAATTTCAGGATACATTTTTTTAAAATTATCTATAAAATAATTTTTAATTTCTTCATCGGGCTGATTAAAAAGAGGGTCGCCGGCTACAACATATTTGGGAAGATATACCAGTGCATTTCCTCCAAGATATCTTTTATCTACCAGGGCGGTCATTTCGATTACTCCTGTAAAAGGTATCCATGAATCCGTGATATTGGTAACATAAAAATTACTTATAGATTGATCGAGTAAGACCGACACGCATATCACTCCGAGATATTCCACATCATTCAACCTTTGTTTTTCAAGAACTGAAAGCTGGGTACACAATTTTGATGAAAGCGCTGATGGTAATGTTACTATGACTTCATCAAATTCTTCTTTTGAATTATCTGCAAAAATCATTTGCGGTTTACGGTTGGAGGACGTGTTTATTTCTTTAACTGCACAATTGGTTTTTATGGTGACACCGTCATCTATCAAAGTTTGTCTAAATGCTTCGATTACTTTTTTATAGCCGCCTTCTACAAATCCGAACATCTCTTTTTTCAATCCGCTACGCCTGGCGCCATACATTCTCTGAATGGTTGCCCATATAAAAACCGCCGAAGTCCTTTGATAACTTTCTCCTAATTTGGCTCTTAGAAGAGGTAACCATATTTTATTAAAAGTATTTTGTCCCGACCATTTTAGCAGCCACTTTGTTACTGGTATTTTTTCAAGGCGTTTCCAGTTTTTTATTCTTGAAGCAATAATGATGGTAAGGCCAAGACGGAATTTGTCAATTAAATTAAGTGTGGGAAATTTTAAAAATTCAATGGTATCCGACATTGAATATAATTTACCATTCATGTAAAATCCGGTTTTCGTTTCTACCCATTTTATCTTTTCATCCAGCCCTATTTCTTTTAAGATGTTTCTGGTTCTAAAATCGGACAAAAGAATTACGTGATAAAATTTATCCCATTCTACAATATCTTCTTCGTTTCCTGCGCGGACAGGCATTTTCCATGAACTTACTAATCCACCAAGATCAGGTGCGGCTTCAAATAAAGTTACTTTATAGCCCTGACGGGCAAGACGATGCGCCAAAGTCATTCCCATTATTCCACCACCCACGATTCCCCATTTCTTCGGCTCCATTTAATTTCCTTTTAAACTTAACTCTTTAACAGGTAAATTATCTTTGACATTAATAAATTGTTTTTGCCATTCAATAGTAGCCTTTAAGCCTTTTTCAAGGCTCCATTCCGGCCGGAAATTAAGTGTAGAACAAAGTTTTGAAATATCAGGAACTCTTCTCATTACATCTTCGTAATTTCCGAATGTGGAGTAAGGAATAAATTTAAGTTTCGGTTCAGAATTTTCGCCATTTATTAATTTCCAGATCAGTGAGGCAAGGTCTTTGATAGAAATTTCGCCACCATCTTTGCCACCAGTATTAAAGATCTCATAATCAGATTTTTCGTTTTCTATGCAGGCAATGAGCGCATTTACAGTATCGTCAATATAAGTAAAAGTTCTTGTTTGGGTTCCGTCGCCATGAATATCAATCGCTTCATTTTTAAATGCTTTTTCAATAAAGACCGATTGTGGGCCGCCCCACCAGGTCAGATTTTGATGAGGCCCATAAGAACCGAAAAAGCGGGTAATGGTATATTTTAATCCATACTCATCGCGGTTTGCAATGATATATTGTTCGCCGTACATCTTAGAAAGTGCATAAGCCCAGCGTTTCACAGTCGTGGGCCCCATTACCAGATCAGAATTTTCGGTAAATGGAACGTTGGGATTTTTACCATAAACGTCTGATGTGGAGGCGAAAATAATTTTTGAATGATCGAGCCTGCATTTCTCCACCACGTTTCTCAGCATAAGGTAATTTTCATCCAGCGTTCTTAAGGCATTGGTATATCGTGGTATTTTTTGAGAAGCAAGATGAACGACAATATCAGCGTGAACATTTTTTAAGATATGAGGACTGGCAATATCTCCCATTATAAATTTGAAGTTCGCATCGCCTTTCCCAAAATCAATATTGCGAATAAAACCATAGTTAAGATTATCAATGCCTGTTACGCTATGCCCCCGTTTCAACAAACATTCGGCGAGGTTTGAACCTATAAATCCTGCAACGCCTGTGATTAAAATTTTCATACTTATTTTTTCCTTTAAATTATTTAAAAAATGTCAGTAATTATCAACGAGTGATTTGATTTGTTTTTATACCTCGTAAGTGATAATCTAACGTTGTGTTTTTATTTTTATTATGGCAAAATAATAATAAGATTATGAGTCTGAAATGATCTTCAGGTTCTGTAAATTACTCATATTTGGCTTTATCGGATCGAGAATAAACATCTTGTATAATAATTGCGTAGAAAGTATTCCTGCAATCGCCATTTGATCTACTTCTGATATATTTTTTTGTAAAGAAATCTTATCAATCAATCTTTTTACTTTTAAATGATTAAAAAGCCCAAATGATTTTAAATTTTCTTCAGACAGTGATTCTGAAATATAAGCAGGGGAGCCGGCATTAAAAAAGCTATCTGCAATAGGAGCCCGGTAGGGTTGCTTGGTTCTTTTTGTAATAGACGCGGGTATTTTTCCAGAGCTCATTTTCTTCAATAAAAATTTCTCATTAAGACCGTTAAGCTTGAAATTATCATTTAATTTTCCGCAAAATTCAATTACACGGTAATCAAGGAAAGGGTATCGCCCCTCAACAGAATTTGCCATAGCCATTCTGTCTCCCTGAGAAGAAAGAAGGTATCCCGACATAAAAATACTGGCTTCGAGGTATTGCGATTTTGCCAGATCGCTCCATTTCATAAAATTATCCGGAAGTTTAGGGTAGAGTGATTCAACCGGATCATACCCGTTTAATTTTGTGGAAACATCGTCCGAAAAAAAGGCTTTTATACGTGAGGTATTGTGCCACCGTAATAAATGCGAATAAAGCGGATTATTTGTTTCGGTAAGCTTGTACCCGAAAAACATTCTGGAAGCCATCATGTTATTGGCATTTTCCATCGTGGAAAGATATGGGTAAAGCTTAGATAATAACTTTGGCCTTACGACGGATTTTGGTTCTCTTGCCCAGAATCTTCTGATTTTTGATTCCTTAAAAATATTATATCCGCCCAGGAATTCATCGGCGCCTTCCCCTGTAATTATCACTTTAATATTTCTTTCGCGCACTTTTTTCGATAGTATGAACATGGGCGTGGGGGCAGTTCTTAATATGGGAAATTCTGTATGCCAAACCGTATTGGCAAACTGTTCAGCTATTTCTGTGGGAGTGCATTCGAAAGCGGTATGATTGGTATTAAAGTATCTCACAGCCTCTAATTGGTAAGCCGTTTCATCAAATGCTTTATCCTTGAATCCTATTGAAAATGTGTTGAGAATATCTGGATTGATTTCATGTATTAAAGACGTGGTAACACTTGAGTCGAGCCCCCCGCTTAAATAGGCGCCTACCGGAACATCAGCTCTTAATCTTATTTTTACAGCATCCTTTAATAAAACATTAAATTCCTCCACAAGATCCCCTAAGCTACTGGTGTTAGTATTTCCATCAAAAGAAAAATCAAGGCTCCAGTACTTTTCAATTTGAATTTTGGAAGAACTTACCCGCATGTGATAGCCCGGTGGCAATTCGTAAATATCTTCAAAAGGAGTATCGGGCGAAATAGTAGTCCAGCAAGTAAAAATCTGGGACAGGCTTTCGAGGCGTAACGCTTTTTTAACCTGGCTAAGGGTGAATAATCCTTTTATTTCTGAACAAAAAGCAAAGGCATTATTTTGGGCCCAGTAGAATAAAGGCCGGATTCCCACACGATCGCGGGCAAGGAAAAATTCCTTATTCTTTTTATTGTAGATACAAAAAGAAAATTGACCGTTGAAAAGCGCGAGACATGCAGAGCCATACAAGGCATACATTTGTACCACCACTTCAGTATCGCATTTCGTTTTTAGCTGCACTCCCTTTTTTTTGAGATCATTACTTAATTGTTCGTAATTAAATATTTCGCCATTATAAACAATCCAGTAATTGCCGGATTCATCACACATAGGTTGCTGGCCTGATGCTATGTCTATAACACTCAACCGAACACTTCCAATGGACGCGTTTGCAGCAATATAGATACCGCTTTCGTCAGGGCCTCTGTGCCGGATTATTGAAAGCATCCTTTTAATGCTTAACTCCTGCGAAGGTTCTTGGCGAGAATGGTAGTTGTAT